>JAGRFO010000154.1 GCA_020446005.1 Rhodocyclaceae bacterium
AGCCCGCCGCCGTCGTAGAAGTCGAACTGGCTGGGCTGGTCGATGATCGCCTCGGTGTTGACCGCCGCGCCGAAGCTGGCCCCGCCGACCGGGATGCCGCCGATCACGCCGGGCTCGGTGGTGAGGGTCAGCAAGTCGATGATCGACTCCTCCGCCGCCACCGAGGCCACCCCCTCGGGCATGCCGATGCCCAGATTGACGACCGTGTTGGGGCGCAGCTCCAGCGCCGCGCGACGGGCGATGATCTTGCGCTCCGACATCGGCAGCGCCGCCACGCTGGTGGCGGGAATGCGCAGCTCGCCGGAGAAGGCCGGGTTGTAGGGCGTGCCGAAGGTCTGCTCGTGATGCTCGGGCGATTCGGCCACCACCACGCAGTCGACCAGCACGCCGGGGATCTTGACCTGCCGCGGATGGAGCGAGCCGGCGTCGGCGATGCGCTCGACCTGGGCGATGACAATGCCGCCGCTGTTGTGCGCGGCCATCGCGATCGCCTGCGCTTCGAGGGTCAGCGCCTCCTTTTCCATGGTGATGTTGCCATCCAGGTCGGCGGTGGTGCCGCGGATGATGCCGACGTGAATCGGGAAGGCCTTGTAGAGCAGGTACTCCTGCCCGTCGATCTCCATCAGCCGGACCAGTTCCTCGGTGGTCGCGCTGTTGATCTTGCCGCCGCCGTGGCGCGGATCGACAAAGGTGCCGAGCCCGACATGCGTGAGGGTGCCCGGCTTGCCGGCGGCGATGTCGCGGAACAGGTGGGTGATGACTCCCTGCGGCAGGTTGTAGGCCTCGATTTGGTTGGCCACCGCCAGCGCCTGCAGCCCCGGCACCAGCCCCCAGTGCCCGCCCACCACGCGCTTGACCAGCCCGGCGTGGCCGAAATGATTGAGCCCGCGCGACTTGCCGTCGCCCTGCCCGGCGGCATACACCAGGGTGAGATCGCGCGGATAGCCGAGGCCGTCGGCGCTCTCCCGCGCCTCGGCCAGATAGCGCGCCTCCAGCGCCACCGCGATGCCTTCGGCAAAACCGATGCCGACGAAGCCGCCGGTCGCCACCGTGTCGCCGCTGCCGATCAACTGCACCGCGTCAGCGGCGCTCACCACCTTGCCCTGCCGCCGGCGGTGCAACTCCTCGATCATCTCCGAAATTCGGGTGTTGCTGCTCATGGGCCGCTCCTCTCTTGTCTCTTGTATAAGACTTGAGACGAGACGATACCCTCAGGATGACGCCTTGCCTACCGGAAAACGGCAGGCGATCTAGCCCGGCGCGCCGTCGGCGCGGGTGCTCACCAGCCACGGCCCGTAGCGCCACGCGAACATCAGCAGGGCGAGGGCGAAACAGGTGCCGGCGGCGTGGATCAGGCCGGCGCCGCCCGCCATCCCCGGCCAGGCCGCGGCGAAGCGCAGCACCGTCGCCAGCAGCATCAGCAGGTAGGCCGGCACCATCTTCGGCGGTAGTACCAGCGGCCGGCCGGTGTGGCCGAGCGCGGTGCGGGTCATCATTCCCAGCGTCAACACACCGATGCCGCCGATGGCGATCACATGCACCCCCGCCGACAGCAATTCCGGCGCGCTCGACACCGCCAGCCCGGTCAGGCCGAGGCCGATCGCGGTCAGGGCATAGCCGACGAACAGAATCCACAGCAGGGGATGCTTGACCGCGCTGCCATGCACATTGCGGGTCAGCAGCACCAGATTGAACAGCATGCCGGCCACGCCGACGAACAAGGCCGCCGACGATTCACTACCCCCCGCCACCAGCGCCGCCAGCGCCAGCGGTGAGAGCATCGCCACCAGCCCGGCCCAGCGCGGATGCGAGACCTGCGGACGCTGCAGGGCACGGTGGGTGAAGAACGGAATCACCCGCAGGCCGACCAGGGTGATGAAACCGGCCACCACCAGCAAACCGGCGAGCAGCAGGCGGCGCGGGTCAAGCGCGATCGCGCCGCTCACCGCGCACAGGAACAGCGCATTGGCCAGCCCGAGCGCGAGGAGCATAATGGGCACCCCGGCGTTGCGCCGGTTGCGCGAGCGCCATACTGGCAGTGCCATGGCGACCGCCCCGCCGATGAAGAAGCTCACCGACAGCACCCCGGTGATCCACGGCGTGCCGCTTTCGGTCGCCGCCGCCAGCCGCGCCAGCAGCCACAGCCCGACCAGCCCCGCCAGCGGCGCTCCGGAGAAGGCCGGCTGGCCGGTCCACGTCGCCACCGCGGTGAGCAGAAAGCCCACCACCACCGCGCCGGCGTAGCCCCAGATCATCTCGTGGCCGTGCCAGAACATGCCGGGCAGGGCCGCCGCCCCGCCAAAGCCCGCCACCCAGGCCAGCACCGCCAGCGCGCCGAACAGCGCCGCGACCAGATAGAGCGGGCGAAAGGCCATCGCGGTGAAGGCGCGCCAGCCCGGCTGGTTGGCGGGCAGGCGGGGGGTCGGGTTGTCGAGTCGGATCAGCGGCATGGGGGGTCGGCTTGAACGTCAGGGCAGCGGCCCGTCTCGTCCTGGGAGGATGCCGGGCGCGCGAAAAATTAAGATGCATTTTATGTGAATCTTTATTAGAGTCAACACAAATGAATCTTTAGCCCCATCGGCGAGGAACCTGCATGCACATCACCCAGCACACCGACTACGCGCTGCGCGTGCTGATCTACCTCGGCGCCTGCCCCGAGCGACGGGTCACGATCAAGGAGATGGCGGCGTGCTTCGACATCTCGCGCAGCCACCTGATGAAGATCGTCACCCGGCTGGTGGCCGAGGGTTTTGTCGACGGCGCGCGCGGCAAGGGTGGCGGTTTGCGCCTGCAATGCGCGCCGGAAGCGATCGGGGTTGGCGCGGTGGTGCGGCGGATGGAGCCGGGATTCGATCTGGTGGAATGCTTCCGCAGCGACGCGGCCTGCCTGCTGACCTCCGGCTGCCGCCTCAAGGGCGCCCTGCACACCGCGCTGAGCGCGTTTCTGGCCTCGCTCGACACCCTCACCCTGGCCGACCTGATCGGCAATCCGCCACGCCTGCGCACCCTGCTCAGGATCGACGACGCGGCGACAAGCCCCCCGCGCTGACGGCGCGCGTCGGCCGCAATGCACTCAAGAAGTGCATTCATCTGCCGACATTGATCTTCAGTACCGCCATTCTCCAGAACGCCCATGAAACGATTGCTTGTCATTGACGATGTGGCCGTCATCCGCGGCTTCGTCAAAACCGCCCTCAAAGAGCTGAAGATTCAGGTCGTTGAAGCCTCCGGCGGCAAGCAGGGGCTGGAGATGCACGACACCGTGCCGGCCGATATCATCATCTGCGACATCAACATGCCCGGCGTCAATGGCGAAGAGTTTCTGCGCACCCTGCGCGAGAAGGGCGACCAGACGCCGGTGATCATGCTCACCGCGGAAGGCGACAAGTCGGTGGTCGGCAATCTGCTCAAGCTCGGCATCCAGGGCTACGTGCTCAAGCCCTTCAAGCCGGCGGTGCTGGCCGATCGGGTGCAGGAGTTGCTCGCCGGGACGGCTCCCAAAACGCCCGCCGCGCCCGCCGACCCCGAGGCGGACGCCGACGGCGCAGAAGGTGCCAGCGAAGACAGCGCCGAGACCCCCGAAGCGGCCGCCCAGCCCCCGGCCAGCGAATCCCCCGCAGCAGCCGGCTGAACCGCTCAGGCGTGACCGCTTTCGTGCTCCGGGCTGGCGCACATCGCCTCGCCCATGCACACACTGCCGCCCGCCGCCCAGCCGGGATGGAAGCCGAAGCGCTCTCCGGCGAACAACAGCACCACCGTTGAACCGAGCTGAAAGCGGCCCATTTCGTCGCCCTGCGCGAGTTCGACCGGGGCGTCGTCGTAGCGCCATTTGGTGATCTGCGCGGCACGCGGCGGATTGACCTGGCCGTGCCAGACGGTGGCCATGCTGCCGACGATGGTGGCCCCGACCAGCACCATCGCAAAGCGCCCGGCGGGCGCGTCGAACACGCACACCACCCGCTCGTTGCGCGCAAACAGCCCAGGCACGCCGCGCGCGGTGGCGGGGTTGACCGAGAACAGCGCGCCGGGCACGTAGATCATCTCGACCAGCCGCCCGTCGCAGGGCATGTGGATGCGATGGTAGTCACGCGGGCTCAGATACAAGGTCGCGAACTGGCCGTTGGTGAACTCGGCCGCCAGATGGCGATCGCCGCCGAGCAGCGCGGCCACGCTGTAGTGATGCCCTTTGGCCTGAAAGATCTGGTCACCGGCGATGGCGCCGAACTGACTGATCGCGCCGTCGACCGGGCAGACCACCTCCGCCGACGCCAGCAGGCGGGCATGCGGGTTCAGCGGGCGGGTAAAAAATTCATTGAAGCTGGCGTAGCTGGCCGGATCGGCGTTTGCCGCCTCGGCCA
Source organism: Rhodocyclaceae bacterium (assembly GCA_020446005.1). Lineage (GTDB taxonomy): Bacteria > Pseudomonadota > Gammaproteobacteria > Burkholderiales > Rhodocyclaceae > Nitrogeniibacter. The sequence goes on from JAGRFO010000154.1 coordinate 4,359, forward strand.
TGTCGACGCCGTAGCGGCGGATGAACCAGCGGATCACCGCGGTGGTGGCGCGGCCACCGCGCAGACCGGCGAGCTTGCCGGCGAGCACGGTGAGCGCCTGCTTGGGGAGAAGATACTGCGCCAGCACGGCGAGACGGTCGGACACGGGCGAATCCTGCACTCAAACGAAGAAACGCCCGATTATAACGGCCGACCGCCGCCGCGCTCAGTCGGCCAGCATGCTACGCAACATCCACGCGGTTTTTTCATGTACCTGCATGCGCTGGGTGAGCAGGTCGGCGGTGGGCTCGTCGCCCGCCTTGTCGACCAGCGGCATCAACTCGCGCGCGGTCTTGACCACCGCCTCCTGCCCCTTGACGAGCTGGCGAATCATCTCCTCGGCGGCGGGCACCCCCTCCGGCTCCTTGATCCGGGTCAGCGCGGCAAACGCGGCGTAGGTGCCCGGCGCGGCCACGCCCAGCGCGCGAATCCGCTCGGCGATGAGGTCCACCGCCAGCGCCAGCTCGGTGTACTGCGTCTCGAACATGAGATGCAGGGTGTTGAACATCGGGCCGGTGACGTTCCAGTGGAAATTGTGGGTGGTCAGGTACAGGGTGTAGCTGTCCGCCAGCAGGCGCGACAGACCCTCCGCGATCTTGGTCCGGTCTTTCTTGTTGATGCCGATATCGATGTCCATGGCGATCCCTCCTGTGCTTTGAAATCCGGCGCGCGCCGCGCACCGCCTTGATACCCCGACTGTACGCCGGTGCGCCGGCCGACGGCCAATCGAACGTGATGATCCTGCCGATAAACCGTGCCTATGCGGCCCGGCCCGGCAAGGCGGCCTCCACCGCTTGCACGCCGGGCAGGTCACATTCGAGGATGGCTTTGCGCAACACGTCGATGGCGCCGCTGCGCGGGTAGGTGACGCGCCACGCGAGGCCGACCGTTCGACACGGCTCGGGCGCCTCGAAGGGGCGCACTTCGAGCAGCGGGTTCTGGCCGGGCATGGCGTCGGCGGCGGTGCTGGGCAGCACGGTCACCCCGATGCCGCTGGCCACCATCAGGCGGATGGTCTCCAGCGAGCTGCCCTGCAAGGTGCGTTGCAGGCCGCCCACGCTGCTGCACGCCGGGCACACTTCAAGTACCTGATCGCGGAAACAGTTGCCCGCGCCCAGCAGCAGCAGTTGATCGTCCGCCAGTTGCTGGGCGCTGACCGTCGACTGGGCGGTCCACGGGTGATCGGCGGGCATCAGCACCCGGAACGGTTCGTGGTAGATCGGCTGAACGACGATGCCCGGCTGCACCAGCGGCAAGGCCACGATGGCGACCTCGATGTCGCCGCGCTTGAGCGCCTCGATCAGGCTGGCGGTGTAGTTTTCCTCGATGATCAGCGGCATCCGCGGGGCCAGCGCCTTGACCTGCGGGATCAACCGCGGAAACAGGTAGGGGCCGATGGTGTAGATCGCGCCCACCCGCAGGGGGCCGCCGAGCGGGTCCTTGCCGGCCTGGGCGATCTGGGTGATCTGGCTGGCCTCCACCAGCACCCGCTGGGCCTGCGCGACGATCTGACGGCCCAGCTCGGTGATCTTGATTTCGCTCGCGCCGCGCTCGAACAGCAGCACCCCGAGCTGCTCCTCGACCTTCTTGATCGCCACCGACAGGGTCGGCTGGCTCACGTGGCACTGCTCCGCCGCGCGGCCGAAATGGCACTCGCGCGCCAGCGCAACAATGTATTTGAGATCGGTCAGCGTCATCTCGCGCCTCGCTTCAGGAACACATTTCCCGTTTCATGGTCTGCCTGTCTGTGATTATCCCCGCCTATCACGCGGGACGGTAGCCCGGGGGGCAATGACGCGCCGCGCCGCTTGAAACGCGGCTCGCGCCCCCCACGTAATTCGCGTCGCTTGCCGCCGCGCGTTTGATTGTCTTTTTCGAGACTGGAGGTTTCATGATGCATCGCACTGCTCGCATTGCCGCCCTGGCCGGCGTGCTTGGATTCGCCCTGGCCATCGGGTGGCCACAACACGCGCCGGTCACCGCCGCCCACGCGCTCAGCCCGGTCGCCGAGGCCAGCACAGCCGCCGTCCCCGCCACCCGGCAGACCCTGCCCGATTTCGGCGATCTGGTCGATCGCGTGGGCCCGGCGGTGGTCAACATCAGCGTGGTCCAGGAGGTCGCCAACCCCTTTGGCGGCGGGAACGACCCATTTCTCGATTTCCTGCGCCGTTTCGGGGCTCCGATCCCCGGCATGCCCGGCGGCCCGGGCATGCCCAACGGCGAGCCGCAGATCGCACGCGGGGTCGGCTCGGGCTTCATCGTCAGCGCCGACGGCTACGTGCTGACCAACGCCCATGTGGTGGACGACGCCACCGAGGTGACCGTCCGCCTCACCGACAAGCGCGAGTTCAAGGCCAAGGTCATGGGGGTGGACAAACGCACCGACGTGGCGCTGCTGAAGATCGACGCCAAGGGCCTGCCGACGGTAAAAATCGGCGACGCCGAAGCGGCGCGGGTGGGCGAATGGGTGGTCGCGGTCGGCTCGCCCTTCGGTTTCGATAACACCGTCACCGCCGGCATCATCTCGGCCAAGGCGCGCCGCCTGCCGGACGAAACCTACGTACCCTTCATCCAGACCGACGTCGCCATCAACCCCGGCAACTCGGGCGGCCCGCTGTTCAATCTGGACGGCGAGGTGATCGGCATCAACTCGCAGATCTACTCGCGCTCGGGCGGCTTCATGGGCATCTCCTTCGCGATCCCGATCGACGTCGCCATGAAAGTGCGCGCGCAGCTGCAGGAATTCGGCGCGGTGCAGCGCGGACGGCTCGGGGTGCACATCCAGCCGCTCAACCAGGAGCTGGCCGACAGCTTCGGCCTCGACGCCCCCAAGGGCGCGCTGGTGCTCAATGTCGAGCCCGATTCCGCCGCCGCCAAGGCCAAGCTTCAGCAAGGCGACGTGATTCTCGGGGTCAATGGGCAGGACGTGGCCGACTCCAACGAACTGCCGCGCATCATCGGCGAAATGCGCCCCGGCACCGAGATCCGCCTCGACATCTGGCGCGACAAGAAGCGCCGCACGGTCGTCGCCACGCTGGGCGGCCAGCAGGATGAGCGGCTCCAATCGCTGAGCGGCGAGCGCCCCGAGACCGGCGGCAAGCTGGGCCTCGACGCCCGCCCGCTGAGCGCCGCCGAGGCGCGCCAGCTCGGCATCGCCGGCGGACTGGTGGTGGAGCAGGTGGACGGCCCCGCCGCCGCGGCCGGCCTGCAACGGGGCGACATCATCCTCGCCCTCAACAACACCCCGGTGCGCGATGTCGCCACCTTCCGCCAGCTCCTCGACCAGGCCGGCAAACGCTTTGCCCTGCTCGTCCAGCGCGGCAACGCCCGCTTCTACCGCGCGGTGCGTCTCGACTGAGTCCGGCGGCACACGGCCACAACGGCGGGCCTGTCCCGCCGTTGTCTTTCAGGCGGAAGGCCGGGTCAGCACCCACGCCCCCACCACCAGACAAACACCGGCCGGCACCACATGCCACGGCGGCGTCAGCAGAAACCAGCCGCCGAGCGCGCTGATCAGCATCATCAACACCGCCAGCCGCTTGCCATTGCGCGGAATCGCCCCGCGCTCGCGCCAGGCCCGGATCGACGGGCCAAAACGCGGATCGGCCAGCAGGCGCGCCTCCCACGCCGGGTTGCCGCGCGCGAAGCAGAAGGCCGCCAGCAGCACGAACGGAGTGGTCGGCAACAGGGGCAGGAAGATGCCGATGAAACCCAGCGCGAGCGCGACCAGACCGGCGGCGAGGTAGGCGGGCCGGCGCATCACGCCGCCACGACCGCGCGACGCTGATCGAGAAAGGCCGCAAGGATGCACGCGGTATGCCCCTTGCCGGCCTTGAGCACCTTGTCCACCGGCCCGCTGGCCACCACCTGGCCGCCGCCGTCGCCGCCTTCCGGGCCCATGTCGATCAGCCAGTCGGCTTCGGCCATTACGTCCAGGTCGTGCTCGATGACCACCACCGTGTTGCCGGCGTCCACCAGCCGGTGCAGCACATGGATGAGCTTTTCCACGTCGGCCATGTGCAGGCCCACGGTGGGCTCGTCGAGCACGTACAGCGTCTGCCCGGCGCTCACCCGGCCGCGCACCTTGCCGGTGGGGGTGAGTGATTTCGACAGCTCGGTCACCAGCTTGATGCGCTGGGCCTCGCCGCCCGACAGCGTCGGGCTGGCCTGGCCGAGGGTGAGGTATCCCAGGCCCACGTCCTGCAGCAGGCTGAGGGCGTGGTGGATGCGCGGGTGGGCGGCGAAAAACTCCACCGCCTCGTCGATGTTCATGTTCAGCACATCGCCGATGTTCTTGTCGCGCCATCGCACCGACAGGGTTTCGCGATTGAAGCGTTTACCGCCGCAGGATTCGCAGGGCACCTTCACGTCAGGCAGAAAGCTCATCTCGATGCGTTGCTGCCCCTGCCCCTCGCACACCGGGCAACGGCCGTCGCCGGTGTTGAAGGAGAAGCGCCCCGCCGCCCAGCCGCGCATGCGCGCCTCGTTGGTGTCGGCAAAGGCCTTGCGGATCAGGTCCCAGAAGCCCACATAGGTGGCCGGGCAGGAGCGCGGCGTCTTGCCGATGGGGGTCTGGTCCACTTCCAGCACCCGCTCGATCTGCGCCACGCCCTCGATGGCGGTGCAGCCTTCTGCCGCGTCGCCCCGGATGATGTCCTTGATGCCCTCAAGCAACACATCGCGAGCGAGCGTCGACTTGCCCGAACCGGACACGCCGGTCACCACCGTGAGGCGTTGCAGGGGGATGCGGGCATCCACGCCGCGCAGGTTGTGCAGGCTGGCGCCGCGCACCCACAGGCTGTCGTCGTCCTTGCCGACCTTGCGCGGCGGGTAGAGCGGGTGTTGCAGCGGCGAGCGCAGGTGCTTGCCGGTCACTGACTCGGGCGAGGCGATCAGCGCCTCGGCATTGCCCTCGGCGACGATGCGGCCACCGCGCACGCCGGCGCCCGGCCCCAGGTCGATCACATGGTCGGCGCGGCGGATGGTGTCCTCGTCATGCTCCACCACCACCAGGGTGTTGCCCTTGGCCTCGAGCTGGTCGAGGGTGTCGAGCAGCACCTTGTTGTCGCGCGGATGCAGGCCGATG
>JAGRFO010000155.1:0-4754 GCA_020446005.1 Rhodocyclaceae bacterium
AGAACTGCTGCTTGACCACCCCGCCACCGACCATCGCCAGCGCGCCGACGAAGGTCAGCGCCACCACCGACAGCGCCCGCCGGGGCCGACGCATCACCGCGATCAGCGCGCGCGCGTACCTGACCCGCACCCAATGGGTAAAACGCACCCGCCGCGCCTGCCCGGCGCTGGTCTGCTGATGCGCCCGGGGGCGGATGCCCATCACGTGGGTGGGCAGGATCCAGAACGCCTCGAACAGGCTCACCCCCAGCGCGACGGTGACCACGAAGGGCACCACGAACATGAACTTGCCGAGGATGCCGGGCAGCAGCATCAGCGGCAGGAAGGCGGCCATGGTGGTGAGCACCGCGCTGGTGACCGGCGCGGCCACCTCCAGCACGCCATTGATCACCGCGTCCATCGACGCCTCGCCGCGCTGCAGGCGGTAGTAGATCGCCTCGATCACCACCACCGCGTCATCGACCAGCATCCCCAGCGCGATCACCACCCCGAGCAGCACCGTCAGGTTGAGCGTCGAGCCGATCGCATTGACCACCAGAAACGTGCCCGCCAGCGAAAACGGCACCCCCAGCCCAACCAGCAGCGCCATGCGCGGGCCGAGAAACAGCCAGCACATCAGCAGCACCGCGCCCAGCCCGATCAGCGCGTTCGACTCCATGATGCCGATCGCGTTGCGGGTCATCCCGGTCTGGTCGTCCAGCATCACCAGCTGCACCCCCTCGCCGAGCAGCAATGGATTGCGCTCGGCGGCAAAGCTTTTGAGGCGCTCGACCAGTTCGATGGTGTTGACCCGGCTTTGCTTGTTCACCGACAGCATCACCGCCGGGTGACGCCCCACGCTGACCAGCTGGGTGGGGCGCTCATGCCCGCGCGTCACCGTCCCCAGCTCGCCCAGCGGCACCCGCCCGTCGGGGGTGATCACCGCCGCGGCGGCAAGCGCGGCGGGGTCCGGCGACTTGCCCTGCAGGCGCACCAGCCACTCGCGGTCATGCACCCGCACCCGGCCGCCCAAGGTATTGCGAAACCAGCCGTGCACCGTGTCCGACACCTGGAGCGGCGAAATCCCGCGCGCCGACAGCGCGGCCGGATCGAAGTCCACGTGCAACTCCGGATCGTCCAGCCCGGCGGCGATCACCTTGTCGACCCCCGGCATGCGCTCGATGTCCTTCTTGAGGCTGAAGGCCGCGCGACGCAGGCGCTCGTCCATGGCCGGCGCGTACACCGCCAGGATCGCGGTCGGGAAACCGTTCGACGAGGTGATCTCGACCACCGCCGGATCGGTCGCCTCGTCGGGCAGCTCGTCCGACGCCTTGTTCTGGATCTCTCGCCGCAAGTCGTTGATGCGCTTGTCGAAATCCTGATCGTCCAGCTCGTTGAAACGGACCAGGATCGAAGACAGGTTTTCGCGGCTCGACGAGGACACGAACTTGATGTCCTTGACCTGCGCGATCGCGTCTTCCAGCGGCGCGGTGATCTCCTGCTCCACGTCCTCGGCCGACGCGCCGGGCAGCACGGTGACAATGCTCACCCAGTTGAAATTAATCTCCGGATCCTGCGCGCGCGGCATCAGCGCGTAGGTGATGGCCCCGCCGATCAGCACCAGCGCGAAGGCAATGTTGGCGAGCGGCCGATTGTCGATCAGGGCCCGGTAGACGCCCCTCATTGCGCGCCGTCCGCCCGTTCAAGTCCGATCTGGAAGCGCCCCTCATCGACGATCGGGGTATCGTCCGCCCAATCGGTGGGCACGTCGGCGGGGCGCCCCGCCTGCGCCGCCGGCAGCTCGCGGAACTCGACCGCCTCGCCCTGCTTGACGAACACCCCCAGACGCCCCTCGCGGCGCTGCACGAAGGCCGGCGGCAGCTGCGGGTGGACACCCTGCCAGCGGATTTCGCCCGCCAGCCCGACCGGGATCGGACGCAGCGGGGCGAACACCGCCTCCTGCGCCTGCCCGGCGCGATCGACCAGCGGCGACACGCGCAGCAAGCGCAGCGGCGTCTCCAGCCCCTCCGCGAACAAGGTCCACGCCCCCGCCGCGCGCAGGCTGTCGACCTGGCCCAGCGGCACGCTGGCGCGGATTTCCGGCTCGCCGGTGGAAGCCAGCACCAGCACCGCCGCCCCCGGCGCGACAAAATCGCCCACGCTCGCCAGCCGCGCCTTGACCACCCCGTCGAAGGGCGCGCGCAGCACCGCGCGCTGTAAATCCAGCTCGGCCGCGGCCAGCGTCTGCCGGCTCGCCGCCAGTTCGGCGCGCCTGACCGCCAGCTCGGTTTTCTTGATCCGCAGCGCCTCGCCGCTGACGAACTGGCGCGCCGCCAGCGCTTTGTGCTGGGCCACCTGCGATTCCACCAGCGCGATCCGGCTGCTCGCCAGCGCCACCTGCGCTTTGGCGCGATCCACCGCAATGCGGTATTCGCGCTCGTCCAGCGCCACCAGCCGCTGCCCCTGCGAGACCGCCTCACCAACCCGCGCCGGCAAGGCCACGATGCGCCCGCCCACCGCCATCCCCAGCTGCGATTCATTCACCGGGCTGGCGGTGGCGCTGACCCGATAGGCCGGATAGACCGCCAGCGCGGACAGCGGCCGGGTGGTCATCTCCGCCGCCAGGCCCAGCGTCGGCAGCAGGCAGCACAGCCAGAGCAATCGTTTCATCAGCGCCAACCTTGTTGGAGTGAGTGTTCGAATGGACACAGTTTACCCGCCCGCGGGTTTCAGTTTGGCGGGGTGTGTGGCGGCATGTTGCCGCCCCGCATCCATCCCAGCCCGGCTTCGGTGTCCCCGACCGGGAGATACTCGCAGCCAATCCAGCCGGCGTAGCCGAGGGCGTCGAGGTGGTCGAACAGGAAGGGAAAGTTGATCTCGCCCGTGCCCGGCTCATGCCGTCCGGGCGTATCGGCGATCTGGATGTGGCCGATGCGCGGCAGATGGCGCGACAGCGTGCCGGCCAGTTCGCCCTCCATGCGCTGGGCGTGATACAGGTCGAACTGGAGGAACAGGTTGTCGGCGCCAACCGCGTCGATGATCGCCAGCGCCTGATCGCTGCGGCTGACGAAAAAACCCGGGATATCGAAGGTGTTGATCGGCTCGATCAGCAGACGCAGGCCGGCCGCCTGCAGCGCGTCGGCAGCAAAGCGCAGGTTGTCGACCAGCGTGCTCAGCGCCCGCTCGGGGTCGCCCCCGGCCGGCACCACGCCGGCCAGGCAGTTGAGCTGGGGGCAGCCGAGCTGGCACGCGGTGTCGATGGCCCGCCCGACGCCATCTCGAAACTCGCCGACGCGGTCGGGATGGCACGCAATCCCACGCTCGCCCGCGGCCCAGTCGCCGGCCGGCAGATTGTGCAGCACCATCGCCACATTCGCCGCATGCAGGGCATCGGCCAGTTGGGCGGCCGGCCAGGCGTAGGGAAACTGGCATTCCACCGCGCCAAAACCGGCGCGCGCGGCGGCGGCGATGCACGCCGGAAAATCGTGTTCCTGGAACAGCAGGCTGAGGTTGGCGGCAAAACGGGGCATCGACGGGTCTCCGACGTGGGGCATCGAGCCCAGAGCATAGCGCCTGCGGGTTCAGGGCGCCGCCTCCAGCGCGGGATTGAAGCCGGCCAGCCGCGCCGAGGCGCTGATGGCGACGATCGCCGGATGGGTCAGCCGGCGCTCGGCGGTGATCGCGTAGAGCTGCTCGGCAATGGCCGGAATGCGCCCGACCTCGACCGCGCCAGTCTGCTCGATGACGTCGCCGACAATCGCTGCCGGCGCGGCGAAAAAGCCGGCCCCGGCGCGGCCAAAGGCGGTGAGCAGCGCGCTATCGTCGAATTCGCCGACGATGCGCGGGCGCACGCGCTGCGATTCGAACCACTGCAGCAGGCTGGCCCGCACGCTCACGTCCTCGCCCGGCAGCAGGAACGGCGCCTCGTCGAGCAGCACCGGGAATGCCTCGCTCGTCGCGGCCCGCAGCGCCGGCACCCCGAGCACCGTCAGCGCGCTCTCGCCGAGCAAGTGGTTGTAGGCGCGCACGTTGAGCGTGGTCGGCATCGGCCGGTCGGCAATCACCATGTCGAGCCGATGCACCGACAAGTCCGCCAGCAGCGCCGCCAGCCGCCCCTCGCGACACACCAGCCGCACCGACTCGGCCAACTCCAGCGCCGGCGCGACCAGCCGGTAGGCCACCTGCTTGGGCACCGAATCGGCGATGCCGACGCGCAGCGGCAGGGCCGGACGCGCGCCGGGGTCGTCGAGCATGTCGATCAACTCGTCGCCCAGCGCGAAGATCTCCTCCGCGTAACGCAACACCCGCCGCCCCGCCTCGGTCAGCTCCAACCGTCGCCCCACCCGGTTGAACAGCGCCACCCCGAGCCGCGCCTCAAAGGCGCCCAACTGCCCGCTGACCGACTGCGGCGTCAGATGCAGCCGCTCGCTGGCGCCGACCACGCTGCCGGCCTTGGCGACCATCCAGAAATAGCGCAGGTGCTTGTAGTTGAGTGTGCTCATGGCTGCCGGTCCACGCGAATGCATCGAGTTTTTCGATCATACATTGAACTTAATTCGATTTGTTCGTACCAATCACTCAGACTAGACTGCGAAGCGTATCCGCAGGTCAACGCGGGCCCATTGGCCTGCGCGTGATCCGCGGCACGCACTGAAGACGCATTTTTGCAAGGAGAGCACGACATGAATCGCACTTCGCCCTTCCCCGCCCACGCGGGCCAAGGCGCCCAGCGCACCTCGGTACTGGCCACCAACAAAGTCATCCGCAACACCTAC
>JAGRFO010000155.1:4816-10693 GCA_020446005.1 Rhodocyclaceae bacterium
ATCCGGGCATGATCATCACCCTGGTGGGCTACTTCGGCCTGCTGTTCCTGACCTCGAAACTGCGCAACAGCGCCTGGGGCATCCTCTCGGTGTTCGCGCTGACCGGCTTCATGGGCTACACCCTGGGCCCGATCGTGAGCTTCTACGCCGGGCTGCCCAACGGCACCGAGACGGTGATGATGGCGCTGGGCGGCACCGGCGCGATCTTTGTCGGTCTGTCCGCCTACGCGGTCACCACCCGCAAGGACTTCTCCTACATGAGCGGCTTCCTGATGGTCGGCATTCTGGTGGCCTTCCTGGCCGGCCTGGGCGCGATCTTCTTCAGCATCCCCGCGCTGTCGCTGACCGTCTCCGCCGCCTTCGTGCTGCTGATGTCGGGCCTCATCCTGTACGAAACCTCCAACATCATCCACGGCGGCGAGACCAACTACATCATGGCCACCGTGTCGCTGTTCGTCGCCTTCTTCAACCTCTTCACCAGCCTGCTGCACCTGCTGGGGTTCATGAACAACGACTGACCGCACCCCAAAAAACAAAACCCCGCGATGCGGGGTTCTGTCAGCCGAAGACCGCCGCCAAGCGGTCTTTTTTTGCGCTCAGGATGTCACGCGGTAAGTCGCCGAGCGCGCATGCGCCTGCAGGCCCTCGCCTTCGGCCAGCACCGCCGCCACCGGGCCAAGTGACTGCGCGCCGGCTTCGGACACATGGATCAGGCTGGTGCGCTTCTGGAAGTCATAGACGCCCAACGGCGAGGAGAAGCGCGCGCTGCGCATGGTCGGCAACACGTGGTTTGGTCCGGCGCAGTAGTCGCCGAGCGCCTCGACCGACCAGTGACCGACAAAGATCGCGCCGGCGTGGCGGATTTTTTCGACCCAACTCTCGGCGTTTTCCAGCGCCAGCTCGAGGTGCTCCGGCGCGATGCGGTTGGCGATGTCGCAGGCCTGATCGAGATTGGCGACCCGGACGAGCGCGCCACGATTGGCGAGCGAGGCGGCGATGGTCTTGCGGCGCGGCATCTGCGGCAGCAACTTGCCGATCGACGCCTCGACCGCGTCGATGAAGGCCGCGTCGGTGCACAGCAGAATCGACTGCGCGAGCTCGTCGTGCTCGGCCTGGGCAAAGAGGTCCATCGCCACCCAGTCCGGATCGCCGCTGCCGTCGGAGATGACCAGCACCTCGGACGGGCCAGCCACCATGTCGATGCCCACCGTGCCGAACACCCGGCGCTTGGCGGCGGCGACGTAGGCGTTGCCGGGGCCGACGATCTTGTCGACCTGAGGGATGCTCTGGGTACCGTAGGCCAGCGCGGCCACGGCCTGCGCGCCGCCGATGGTGAACACGCGGTCGACACCGGTGATCGCGGCCGCGGCGAGCACCAGCGGGTTGCGCTCGCCGTCCGGGGTGGGCACCACCATGATCAGCTCGCCGACACCAGCCACTTTGGCGGGGATCGCGTTCATCAGCACCGAGCTGGGGTAGGACGCGCGCCCGCCGGGCACGTACAGGCCGACCCGGTCGAGCGGGGTCACGATCTGGCCGAGGCGGGTACCGTCGGACTCGGTGTATGCCCACGACTCGGCGATCTGCCGGCGGTGATAGAGCTCGACCCTCGCCGCCGCCACCTGCAGCGCCGCACGCTGGTCGATGGGCAGACCGGTCAGCGCGGCGTCGAGTGCGGCGCGCGGCAGTTCGAGCGCCGCCATGTCGGGCGCGTCGAGGCGATCGAAGCGCCGGGTGTAGTCGATCACCGCCGCATCGCCGTCGGCGCGCACCGCGGTGAGGATGTCGCTGACCGCGTTCTCGATCTGCGCGTCGGTGCCGCTCTCGAAGGCCAGCAGCGCATCGAGGGTGGCGAGGAAGTCGGGCGCGCCGGCATCGAGCCGGCGGATCGGCGCGGCGCTCATGATGTCACCGCCCCGGCGAAGGCCTCGATCACCGGCTGCAACACGTCACGCTTGATCTTGAGCGCGGCCTGATTAACCACCAGCCGCGAGCTGATGTCCATGATGTCCTCCACCGCTTCGAGTTTGTTGGCGCGCAGGGTGCCGCCGGTAGACACCAGATCGACGATGGCGTCGGACAACCCGACCAGCGGCGCCAGCTCCATCGAGCCATACAGCTTGATCAGGTCGACGTGCACGCCCTTGGCGGCGAAGTGCTCGCGCGCCGCGCCGACGTATTTGGTGGCGATGCGAATCCGCCCACCGGGACGCGTCGCCGCGGCGTAGTCGAAGCCCACCGGCGCGGCCACGCACAGGCGGCAGCGCGCGATGTTGAGATCCAGCGGCTGATACAGCCCCACCCCGCCGTGCTCGATCAGCACGTCCTTGCCGGCGATGCCCAGATCGGCCGCGCCGTACTGCACGTAGGTGGGGGTGTCGGTGGCGCGCACGATCACCAGCCGCACGTCCGGCCGGTTGGTGGCGATGATGAGCTTGCGCGACTTTTCCGGGTCGTCGGCCGGGGTGATGCCGGCGGCCGCGAGCAGCGGCAGCGTCTCTTCGAAGATGCGCCCCTTCGACAGGGCGATGGTGATGCCGGACACAGCGTTTTCCTTGATCGATGCTGAGAACAATGGCCGGCGCGGTCAGGCCAGCCGCTTGACCTGCGCGCCCAGCGCGGTGAGCTTCTGCTCGAGATGCTCGTAGCCACGGTCGAGATGGTAGATGCGCTCGATGACGGTGTCGCCCTCGCCCACCAGCCCGGCGATGATCAGCCCCGCCGAGGCGCGCAGATCGGTGGCCATCACGGTGGCCCCTTCGAGCTTGTCCACGCCGGTCACCACCGCGGTGTTGCCGTCGATGCGGATGTCGGCGCCGAGGCGCTGCAACTCGACCGCGTGCATGAAGCGATTCTCGAAAATGGTCTCGCGAATCACCGCAGTGCCCTCGGCGACGCAGTTGATGGCCATGAACTGGGCCTGCATGTCGGTCGGAAAGGCCGGGTAGGGGGCGGTACGCAGGTTGACCGCGGTGAGCCGCCGGGGGGCGCGCAGGCGGATCGCGTCGCGCTCGATGTCGATCTCGCAGCCGGCGTCGAGCAGCTTGTCGATGACCACGTCCAGATACGCCGACGAGGTCTCGGTCAGGCGGATGTCGCCGCCGGTGGCCGCGGCCGCGCACAGGTAGGTGCCGGTCTCGATGCGGTCGGGCATGATCTGGTGGTTCGCGCCGTGCAGCGCGGCCACGCCCTGCACGCGGATCACATCGGTGCCGGCGCCGGAGATGCGCGCGCCCATCGCCATCAGGCACTTGGCCAGATCGACCACTTCGGGCTCGCGCGCAGCGTTTTCGATCACTGTTTCGCCGTCTGCCAGGCAGGCCGCCATCATCAGGTTTTCGGTGCCGGTCACGGTGACCATGTCGGTGAACAGCCGCGCCCCCTTGAGCCGCGGCGATTCGGCATGAATGTAGCCATGCTCCACCGTCACTCGCGCGCCCATCGACTGCAGGCCCTTGATGTGCTGGTCGACCGGCCGCGCGCCGATCGCGCAGCCGCCGGGCAGGCTCACCCGCGCCTCGCCGCAGCGCGCCACCAGCGGGCCGAGCACGAGGATCGAGGCGCGCATGGTCTTGACCCGCTCGTAGGGCGCCACCGGGTTGTCGAGGCTGCTCGCGTCGAGCGTCAGCGTACCGGCCGCCTCGTCACGCTCGACCTTGACGCCCATCTGCGCCAGCAGCGCCAGCAAGGTGCGGATGTCCTGCAGGGCGGGCACGTTGCTGAAATGTACCGGCTCGGCCGACAGCAGCGCGGCGCACAGGATCGGCAGCGCGGCATTCTTGGCGCCGGAGATGCGGGTCTCGCCGGTGAGGCGCACGCCGCCGGTGATCTGGAGTTTGTCCATGGCCGCTTAGAACCCGAGTTCCTGACGCACGTCGGCCCACTTTTCCGGCGTGAAGGTCTGCAATTGCAGGGCGTGAATCTCGTTGCCCATCAAGGGGCCGAGGGTGGCATACACCGCCTGGTGCTGACGCACCCTGGGCTTGCCGGCAAAGGCCGCGCTGACCACGATGCCGGAGAAGTGGACGCCGTCGTCGCCCTGGATTTCGATGAACTCGCAGGGCAGGTTGTCGCCAATCAGGCGCTTGATTTCGGTTGCTTCAAACATTGTTCAGAGTTCCTGACGGCATCCGCGGCCGTCTTCAATCGGGGGCTCAGGCGCGCAGCTTGTAGCCCCGCGCCAGCATGTTCAGGGTCAGCCCGGCGAGCAGCGCGAAACAGGCCGAGACAACGCTCAGGCTGATCCACGGCGATACGTCGGACTGGCCGAAAAAGCCGTACCGGAAGCCGTCGATCATGTAGAAGAACGGGTTCAGGTGCGACACCTGCTGCCACACGGCGGGCAGGGAGTGAATCGAATAGAACACGCCGGAGAGCATGGTCAGCGGCATGATCAGAAAGTTCTGGAAGGCCGCCAGTTGATCGAACTTGTCGGCCCAGATGCCGGCAATGATACCGAAGGATGCGAGGATTGCGCCGCCGGCCAGCGCAAACACCGCAATCCACAGCGGCGCGGCCAGCGGCAGATCGACGAAGGGCAGCGCGGCGACGATGACCCCGACCCCGACCAGCAGCCCGCGCCCGATCGCCGCCAGCACGTAGGCGGCATAGAAGGCGCGATAGCTGATCGGCGGTAGCAGCACGAACACGATGGAGCCGGTGATCTTGCTCTGGATCAGCGACGAGCTGGTGTTGGCGAAAGCATTCTGGAGCACCGACATCATCACCAGCCCCGGCACCAGAAAGGCGGTGTAGGGCACGTTGCCATACACCGTCACGTGGCGGTCGAGCACATGCGAGAAGATCAACAGATACAGCACGGCGGTGAGCACCGGTGCGGCGACGGTCTGGAAAGACACTTTCCAGAAGCGCAGGGTCTCCTTGTAGAGCAGGGTCTTGAAGCCGGTCAGCGGGTGAGTTTCAGGCGCCATGCATCACCCCCACGAAGGCTTTTTCCAGATCCGGCGCGCCCAGCACCATCTCCTCGACCTGCCCGCCGGTGAGGCGGATGCGCGAGAGGATGTCTTCGACCTCGCCGTAGGACTCGAACGGAATCTCCACCCAGCCGTGGCCGTCATCGCGCGCGCCGGGCAGGAAGTCGAGCCCGATCGGCGTCGCCAGCCGCACCCGCAGGGCGTGGGTGTTGAAGCGCTGGAGCAGGTTGGCGGTGGTGTCGAGCGCCACCACCCGGCCGGCCTTGAGCATCGCGATGCGGTGGCACAGGGTTTCAGCCTCTTCCAGATAGTGGGTGGTGAGCACGATGGTGTGGCCACGCTCGTTGAGCTTGCGCACAAAGGTCCACAAGCCCTGACGCAGCTCGACATCGACCCCCGCGGTGGGCTCGTCGAGGACGATCACCGGCGGGCGGTGCACCAGCGCCTGCGCCACCAGCACGCGCCGCTTCATGCCGCCGGAGAGGCTGCGCATGTTGGTGTCGGCTTTGTGGAGCAAGTCGAGGTTGGCGAGGATCTCGTCGATCCAGTCGTCGTTGCGCGCCAGCCCGAAGTAGCCGGACTGCATGCGCAGCGCCTCGCGCACGGTGAAGAACGGGTCGAACACCAGCTCCTGCGGCACCACCCCGAGGCTGAGCCGCGCGGCGCGGTAGTCGCTCACCACGTCGTGGCCCATCACCGCCACCGTGCCGGCGTCGGCGCGGGTGAGCCCGGCGAGGATCGAGATCAGGGTGGTCTTGCCGGCGCCGTTGGGGCCGAGCAGGCCGAAGAACTCGCCGCGCTGCACGGCGAGATCGACGCCACCGAGCGCCTGCACCGCGCCGTAGCGCTTGGCCACCGCGCTCACTGCAATCGCCGGGGCGGTCATTGAATGTCGGCGGCGTCGGCCAGCAGGTCGGTCAGGTCGTAGAGTTCGGCCAGGCTG
>JAGRFO010000156.1 GCA_020446005.1 Rhodocyclaceae bacterium
AAGATCCGCGCCATGCAGATCATCCGCGCACTCGAATCCGCGCCGCGCGGCATCTACTGTGGCGCGCTCGGCTGGCTGGCGCCGGATGGCGACTTCAGCTTCAACGTCCCGATCCGCACGCTGGAGATCGCTGCTGACGGCCGTTTTCGCTATGGCGCCGGCAGCGGCATCGTGCACGATTCGCAGCCCCGTGCGGAGTGGGACGAATGCCGCCTCAAGGCGCACTTCCTGCCCGGCCCGCCGCCCGACCTGAAGCTGATCGAAACCCTCCACTGCGACGGCGACGCGCCGCTGCCCTACCGCTGGCTGGACGACCACCTCGACCGCCTGCGCGCCAGCGCCCGCGCCTTCGGTTTTGCCTGCGACGAGGCCACGATTCGTCAGCGTCTCGCCGAGTTGGCCGCCACGCTCGGCGGGGTCCATCGCGTTCGGCTGGCATTGACGGGCGACGGTGCGATCGCGCTCTCGCACGCCCCGCTCGATCCCCTGCCGGCGATGCCAACGGTGACGATCGCCGACACCTCACTTGACCCGAGCGATCCGCTGCTGCGCCATAAAACCACCGCCCGCGCACACTACGACGCGGCTCTGCGCGCGGCGGTCGCGGCCGGGCATTTCGACACCCTGTTCTTCAACGCCCGCGGCGAGCTGGCCGAAGGCTGCCGCAGCAACGTGTTTATCGAGCGCGACGGCGTTCTGCTGACCCCGCCGGAATCCGCCGGCCTGCTCAACGGCATCTGTCGCCGACGCCTGCTGCGCGAAGGGCGCGCGGTCGAGGCCACGCTCACGCGCGCCGACCTGCTCACCGCCGAGCGGCTCTTCGTCGGCAACGCACTGCGGGGTCTGGTTGAGGTGCGGCTGCTCAGCTAAGCCGCCGCCACGACGGCGACACAAAAGCCTCGGCGAGAAAATCCACCAGCACCCGCACCTTCACCGACAGGTGCTTGCGGGAGGGATACACCACGTAGATGCCCAGCTCGGGACCGCGGCATGCCGGCAGAACCTCGACCAGCCGACCGGCGGCGAGATCGTCGCCGACCAGAAAGTCCGGCTGCAGGGAGATGCCCTGATCGGCCAGCGCGGCGGCCAGGCAGGTGTCGCCATTGTTGGCACGCAACTGAGGGCGGGTCAGCACCTCGCGATCCCCGTCCGGGGTTGCAAAGCGCCACAGATCGCCTTCACCGGCGTAGGCATAACCGATGACCGCGTGGTCGGCGAGTAACTCGACCGACGTCGGCACCCCGGCGCGGGCGAGATAGGCCGGGGTGGCGCAGGCCATGATGCGGGTGCTCGCCAGCCGGCGGTAGACCAGCGTCGAATCGCGCAGGCGGCTGATGCGGATCACCGCGTCGTAACCTTCCTCGACCACGTCGACCAGCCGGTCGGAGAGTTCGATGTCGAGCGCCACGTCCGGATAACGCGCCATGAAGGCGCCCCACAAGGGCGCCAGATGACGAATGCCGAAGGAGAACGGCGCGTTGATGCGCAGCGTGCCGACCGGGTGGCCGGTAACTTCGCCGACCGCGCTGTCGGCCTCCTCCACCTCCGCCAGAATCTGCTTGCAGCGCGCGTAATAGGCGCGCCCGGCCTCGGTGATCGACAAGCGCCGGGTGGTGCGCTGGAGCAGACGCGCGCCGAGGCGCGCCTCCAGATCGGCCACGCAGCGCGACACCGCAGCCTTTGAAAGCCGCAAGCCCTCGCTGGCGGCGACAAAGCTGCCGGCATCGACCACCGCCACAAAACAACTCATTTCCCGAAATCGATCCATGACTTATTGTTTCAATTTGAGGAACAATAAGTCAATTACTTTGATGTTTATCGGCTCGTTTGAAATCAATAGACTCCAATCCAACCAATCGACATCGTCAGCCAACGACCATGGATTTCCCCACCCTCTTCATCTCACACGGCGCACCGAGTTTTGCGCTTCATCCCGGACAACTCGGCCCGCAGCTCACCGCGCTGGGCCAGCAGCTGCCCCGGCCGCGCGCGGTGCTGGTGATGTCGCCGCACTGGTCCACCCGCGCACTCAGCGTAGACCACGCCGACCGGCCCGGCACCCTGCACGACTTTGGTGGATTCGAGCGCGCGCTGTATGCGCTGGATTACCCGGCGCCGGGCGCGCCGGAAGTTGCCGCCGAGCTGGTCGACGCGCTTGCGGTCCACGGTTTTAACGCACAAGGCGTCACCACGCCCGGACGCGATCACGGCTGCTGGGTGCCGCTGATGCACCTTTACCCGGCCGCCGATGTGCCGGTGCTGCGTCTGTCACAGCCCTTCACGCCCTCGCCGCTGGCCTTGCTGGAACTGGGCCGCGCGGTGGCGACGCTGCGCACTCGCGGGGTGCTGATCGTCGGCTCCGGCGCACTCACCCACAACCTGCGCGATCTGGATGGCGGAGACGCGCCCGCCAGCTACGCCACCGAATTCGGGGCATGGATGGGCGCGCGGATCGCCGAGGGCGACCTCGACGCCCTGCTCAACTACCGCTACTGCGCCCCCGCCGCACGACGCGCCCACCCGACCGACGAACACCTGCTGCCGCTGTTCTTTGCGATCGGCGCGGCCGGCGGTCAATGGACGCAGGCCCGACGCCTCGCCGGCGGGCTCGCCCACGATGCGGTCAACATGGACAGTTTCATTTTTGCCGCCGCTCCCAGCGAACCTCGCACGGCACAATCCATCCAATCCATTCCCATTACGGAAATGTCATGAATCCTCGCTACACCTCCACCGCCATCGCGCTGCACTGGCTGATCGCGCTGGGCATCATCGCCACGTTCTCGCTCGGCCTGTACATGCACGAGCTGCAGCTCTCGCCGACCAAGCTCAAGCTGTATTCGTGGCACAAATGGGCCGGCGTCACGCTGTTCATGCTTGCCCTGATTCGCCTCGGCTGGCGGCTGACCCACTCCGCCCCGCCGCTGCCGGCGAGCATGCCGCCGCTACTGCGCAAGGCGGCCAACGCGGCGCACTGGGCGCTCTACGCGCTGATGTTCGCGATTCCGCTGTCGGGCTGGCTGATGAGTTCCGCCAAGGGTTTCCAGACCGTGTGGTTCGGCGTGCTGCCGCTGCCCGATCTGCTGGCCAAGGACAAGGCCCTCGGCGATGCGCTCAAAGAAGTGCATGAAACGCTCAACTTCACCCTGCTGGCGCTGGTGCTTGCCCATACGGCCGCCGCGCTCAAACACCACTTCATCGACCGCGACAGCGTGCTCACCCGCATGCTGCCGCAACGCTCGAAATCCTGATCCTGATTGACTGGAGATGCCGAACATGCCCCGCCCCCTTGCCACGCTCCCGCTGCTCGCCGCCCTGCTGGTCGGTAGCGCCGGCAGCGCACAAGCGATCGAATACACCCGCGTCGACACCGCCGCCAGCACGCTGGGCTTCAGCTACAGCCAGATGGGCGTCACGCTCGACGGCCGCTTTGCCCGCTTCAACGCCACCCTGAGCTACGACCCCGCCCGCCCGAACGCCGCGCACACCGAGATCGAAGTGCCGATCGCCGCCATCGACACCGGCGCGGAAGAAGGCGACGCCGAAGTCAAGGGCAAGGAATGGTTCGACATTGCCGCCCACCCGGCGGCGCGCTTCAGCTCATCGGCGGTCAAGGTCATCGACCCGTCGCGGCTGGAGGTCACCGGCACCTTGACCATCAAGGGCCGCAGCCGCGAAGTGACCGTCCCGGTCACGGTCGACAGCACCGCCGAGCGCACCCGCTTTGCCGGCAGCCTTGCGCTGCGCCGTGGCGACTTTGCCATCGGCGAAGGCGCCTGGGCCGCCGAAGACATCGTGGGCGGGCAAGTCCAGATCAACTTCCAGCTCGTCGCCACGCCCTGAACACGTTTTCCCTCACCCAAACCCCCCTCACACAAGGACCATTGCCATGAAAAAAACCCTCCTCATCGCCGCCCTCACCACCCTTGCCACCACCCCGCTCATCGCCGCGCCGGTGGACTACACCATCGACAACAATCACACCTTCCCGCGCTTCTCCTACAACCACCTCGGCTTTTCCACCCAGATCTCGCGCTTCAACAAAACCACCGGCACCGTCACGCTGGACGCCGAAGCCAAGACCGGCGCGGTGGACGTCACCATCGACATGAGCTCGGTCGACACCGGATCGGAAACCTTTGACGGCCACATCCAGAAAGCCGACATGCTCGACACCGCCACCTACCCGACCGCGACCTTCAAGTCGACCAAGGTCACCTTCAACGGCGACGCCCCCGCCAGCATCGAAGGCAACCTGACCATCAAGGGCATCACCCACCCGGTGACCCTGACGGTCACTGGTTTCAAGTCCATGGCCCACCCGATGCTCAAGCGCCCCGCCATCGGCGCCAACGCCACCACAGTCATCAAACGCAGCGACTTCAACGCCAGCAAACACGTCCCCTACGTGGGCGACGAGGTCACGCTGGATATTTCGCTGGAAGCCGTCGCGAAATAACCCAACCCACGCCGCTGCCATTGGCAGCGGCGACATAGCGCACTTCAGTTGCGGCAAGTCGGCGAAATTGATTTTTTCGCCAAAGGAAAGTGCTCGGCCGTTGCTGTCATTCAGACCACATCAGCCGAGCGGCAGCTTTCGCAACACGATCCGAGGCAACCACTCCATCGCCCTGATGATCGTCGTCTGAGTCCTGCAATGCGGCGTTGGCTTAGCAGTGCTCGATGACGGGCCGAGAGTGGATCTGGATCTCGTCCACCACGCGCAGGATCAGTGCGCGCTGGGTCTGATCGAGGGGCTTGCCCCCAGCGTCGATGTAGGCGGCGATCTCGGGCAACAGGGTGGCCGCCATCGGGAAGCCGATGCCCTTCGTGCAATCGACGCCGGCACCGGTGATGAGAAGATTCTGGGTCATAGCGGTTCGCTTGCGGAGGTGTCGGTAACGGGCGCGTCCTCGCCCCAGACGCGGGCGAGGGTGGCCTGGATTTTCTGCTCGAAGCGGGCGATCAGCTCGCGGTTGGCGGCGACGATGGCTTGTTCTGCCTCGATCTCGGCGACGATGGCTTGTTGGGTGGCGAGGGGTGGGAAGGGAATTCTTAGCGACAGTAACTGCGGTTTCGAAATGTTCTTCATGCTTCCGCTCGTACCACCGCACAATGAACTGATCCTGTGTCTGCATTCTTTTGAGGAGAGCACAGTCTGCAGGTATCGGATTTCGACATCCTTTCGGGAAACAACGGTTTGCCAAAGCCGGTCAGGCAAGAAAAGATTGGGATAGCTGCGAGGAACGAAGGCACTCGCGCCAACGAGTGATTCCGTATTCATTCGGCTAATGATGATGGTATTAGCTCGTACAGGGCAACGGAGCCGCGAGTGCTCTTCAGGCACAACGGACTTGTGCTCGTCTGGGTCAAAGGTTCCACTGGTTACACAACTGGTCTTCAGGATTCCGAACTCGCCGTCAGCTGCGGGATTGTTTGTGGAATTGACGCTTACCCCAGACTCGAGCTCGTCGATTAGCTCTTTCAATTTCACCATCGGCCACTCGGGATGGATGGGGATGTGCGGACGGTAGTTGTCGAGGACGGCGCGGGCGCCGTCGATGACTTTCTGGTAGCCCTCGATCTCCGCCACGATTTCCTTCTGCACATCCAGCGGCGGCAGGGGGATTTTGTGTGTGTCGTAGACGTCGTTTCGATTCAACCCTGGAATCCCTGCACCGCCACGAAGCTCGGGAAGGTTTAGGGTCTTCAGTATTCGATAGAGATACCTGGTGTCGGATTCCGACGGGTTCGTCGGCCTGACGTAGTACGTGGTGTCGATCGGGAAGCAGTTCCGATCTATCCACGTGACTTCCCCTGCCGATCCCTTGCGACCGACGACAATTGCTGGACCTTCGACGAGATATTCGGTGTGGTAGCCGGTGATGCCATTCGAACCGACTACTGGGTATGGGCCATCAGCACGTTTTGCTTTCGGCAAACTCGCGCCGTATTCCAAGGTGCAGACTTCCTCAAACTGTCGAAGGGGAAAGGCGGATTGGCGTACGCCGTTCTCCCGATATCGCTCCCCGCTCAGGCTGTACTCCCCGTTCGCCCCGATCTTCGCCTTCGCCACGATCAACCCGCGACTCGGTACCAACTCGGCGGCGGACGCCCGAGCACGCAGCGCGTGAAGGTAGGCATCAAGTTCGGTCTTCACCTGCGGCAGGTCGTCTCTGTCGATGGCACGGCGCTGGGCGCCGAGGCCGAAGCCGTCGTGCTCGACCTTGAAGAAGGCGACGCTGTCACTCGTCTTGGCCAGCGACTTGTCGAGGATGAGGATGGAGGTCTTGACACCCGAATAGGGCTGGAACACGCCGGCGGGGAGCGACACGACGGCGACGAGGTAGTCTTCCACCAGCAGCTTGCGCAGCTGTTTGTAGGCGGTCTGGCTCTGGAAGATGATGCCTTCGGGCACGATGATGCCGGCGCGGCCATTGGGGGTGAGGTGCTCGGCCATGTAGTCCACGAACAGCACTTCGCTGCGCTTGGACTGCACAGAGAAGCGCTTGTGCGGCTTGATGCCGCCCTTCGGCGACATGAAGGGCGGGTTGGCGAGGATGACGTCGGCGTAGTCGTTCCAGCGCTCCTGGCTGGTGAGGGTGTCGTACTCGACGATGTGCGGGTCGGTGAAGCCGTGCAGGTACATGTTCACCAGCGACAGGCGCACCATGTCGGGCGAGATGTCGTAGCCCTTGAAGTTCTGCGCCATGCGGCCCTTGTCGTCGGGGGTGAGGGTGCTGTGGCCCTTGGCGTCGCGATTGGCCTGGAGGATGTGCTTCCAGGAGGAGATCAGGAAGCCGGCGGTGCCGCAGGCGGGGTCGAGCACGGTCTCGTGCTTTTTCGGGTCGAGCACGGCAACGATGAAGTCGATGATGTGGCGCGGGGTGCGGAACTGGCCGGCGTCGCCCTGGCTGCCGAGCACCGAGAGCAGGTATTCGAAGGCGTCGCCGAGGCGCTCGGAGTGGTCGTATTCGAACTCGTCGATGATCTTGAGGAAGGCGCGCAGGGTCTCCGGGTCGCGGTAGGGCAGATAGGCGTTCTTGAAGATGTCGCGGAACAGCGGCGGGATGCCGGGGTTCTCCGGCATCCTGGTGATGGCTTCGGCGTAGAGGTTGAGCGTCTCATGGCCGCCGAGGCCGGCGCGCATCAGCTTGGCCCAGCCGTAGCGGGCGTAGTCGCCGGCGAAGAACTTGCGATTGCCGCCGAGTTCTTCGGCCTCCGCGTCCATGTCGTCCATGAACTTGTAGATGAGCGCGATGGTGATCTGCTCGACCTGGCTCTTGGGGTCGGGCACCTTGCCGACGAGCATGAGGCGGGCGGTGTCGATGCGGCGTTTGGTATTGGTGTCGAGCATGCGTGCTTCTTAGTGGCAAAACTGATTGAGGGAGACGTAGTCCTTCACGTACTCGGGGACGAGGGTGCGGTATTTCGCCGGCACGGCCTTGAAGTCGCGGGTGGAGAACATGGGGTGGGTCGCCAGCACGGTGAAGTCTTTGCTGTCGATGATGTCGCGGATCTGGCCGCTGGTGACGTAGGCCTTGAAATAGGTCTTGATGGCCGGCAGCGTAATGGCGTCCTCCGGCTTGGCGTCGGCGACGAATTTGGCGAATTCCTCCTCCAGCAGTTCGTCCCGGGACTTGAAGCGCGGGATGAGGCCGAAGATTTTCTCCAGGATCTCGCGCAGGGTGAGACGGCGATCCACGGCGGCGGCCCGGCGCAGCTTGTCGAGGGTGTAGTACTCGTCGGGCTTGTCGAAGACTTCGCGATTCACGTAGTCGATGACGCGGTCCCACTGGCCGGCTTCGACGGCATTGGCGATGGTCTCGTTCTCGCGCACGGTGTCTTCGAATTTCTCGAAGAACATGCGATCGATCTTCATGCCTTCGGCGGTGATTTGCTCGACATGCATTGAGGCGAGGATGTCGCTGCCGAGGTGTTCGTAGGATTCGACGGTCACCGGACCGGTGCCGCCTTCGCCTTCGCTGCGCCGGCTACCCGGTTTGGGGAGTTTGAGCACCTCGTCGTAGTTGAACTCGGTCTCGAAGTACTCGCAGGTGGCGAAGAAATCGAAGAGCTTGAAAGCGGTCTTGGTGGGCGTGCGCACGCCGGCCTTGAGGGCATCGTCGAAGAGCAGTTCGAGGAAGTTGTGGGTGCGCGTGCCGCGCCCCTTGATCTGGATGAAATCGGTGGGTGAGAAGATGGGCCGGAACAGGCCGAGGTTGAGGATGTCGGTGCAGTCGTAGCCGGTGGTCATCATGCCGACGGTGACGCACACCCGCGCCTTGCTGGTCTTGTAGGCGGCGATGAAGTTGCCCGAGCCGAGCAGCTTGTTGTTGGCGAAGTTGATGGTGAACTGCTGGGCGTCGGGTACCTGGGAGGTGACCTGAACGGCAAAGTCCGACTGGTACTTGCCCGGAAACAGGCGGTCGGCCATCTGGTTGAGGATCTGCGCGAGCTTGGCGGCGTGGTTCTGGCTGACGGCGAAAATGATGGACTTGCCGATTTCGCCGCTGACCGGATCGCGCAGTGCGTTTTCCAGGAAGGTCTTGCAGAAAAGCTGGTTGGTGGCGTCGGAGAAGAAGCGCTTTTCGAATTCGCGCTGCTTGTAAGCTTGTTGCTGGTCCTCGCCGGTGTCGTCGGTGAAGGAGACGACGAAGCCTTCTTCGGACAGGAGTTCGGTGGTGATCTCGGTGCGCGCGTCCACCACCGTGGGGTTGATCAGGTAGCCATCCTTCACGCCGTCGAGCAGCGAGTAGCGGAAGGTCGGCTGGCTGTTTTCGCAGCCGAAGGTGCGGTAGGTATCGAGCATCAGCCGGCGCTCGGCCTCGCGCGGGTCGCGGGTGGTCGGTTTGGCCTTGTCGAAGCGCTTGAGGTAGTCGCGCGGCGTGGCGGTGAGGCCGAGTTTGTAGCCGATGAAATAGTCGAACACCGCGCGCGCGTTGCCGCCAATGGAGCGGTGAGCTTCGTCGGAGATGACGAGGTCGAAGTCGGTGGGCGAGAAGCAGCGCTGATACTTGTTGTTAAAGAGCAGCGATTGCACGGTGGTGACGACGATTTCCGCGCGCTGCCAGTCGTCGCGGCTCTCCTTGTAGATGACGGTCTGGAAGTCGGCCGACAGTAAGCCGACGAAGGCCTTCTTTGCCTGATCTTCCAACTCCAGCCGATCGACCAGAAAGAGCACGCGCTGGGCGTTGCCGGAACGCAGGAAGAGCTTGATCACGGCGGCGGCCGTGAGCGTCTTGCCGGTGCCGGTGGCCATCTCGAACAGGAAGCGGTCCTTGCCATCCTTCACCGCCGACTGAAGGCTGTGGATCGCCTTGAGTTGGTAGGGGCGCAGAAAGCGCAGCTTGTTGGCTTGGATATAGGCAGGGCGCTCGTCCTCGTTCTTCCAGCCAGCCTCCGCCTGATAGCCGGGTCGGAGGGTGAGGACGATGTAGTCGTCGCGGACCTGTTCCGTAACCAGCCGCTGCGGGTTGGGTGCGACCTTACGGTAACCGCTCACCGAGTCCGGCGTCGGGAACGAAGTGATCACATAGGGATTGCCGCGTTCGAGATCCCAGAAGTAATGCAAATTGCCATTCGAGAGAATGACGAACCGGCAGTTCTGGGAGCGGGCGTACTTGCGGGCCTGTTCTTTACCGACGAGCGGGTTCTTGTCCGAGGCCTTGGCTTCGAGGACGAGCAGCGGGAAGCCCTTTTCGTCCAGCAAGAGGAAGTCGACGAAGCCCTTGGCCGGCTTCTCAAAGTTCTCACCAAGCAGATCAAGATCGGTCGGCTTGAGCATCACGCTGGGTTCAAGACGGATGTTGGCCGGTCCGTTTTCGTCGCCGAAAAATCGCCAGCCAGCAGCTTCGAGCAGCTTGTTGATCTTGATGCGGGCGGTGGCTTCTTTCATGAGCGCGGCGCTTCCTTTATTTTTCCGATCTTGGCGACGGCGAATCGCGTTACTTCAGCTCGTACCAGACGCCTCTACCGGCACCATGTTGCGCAAGATGTCCTTGTTCAACCAGCGCACGAAAATGCTGCTTGAGCGTGTTGCGATTTCCGTCAGTGAGACGGATTGCGTCGCCCATGGTGATGCGGCCGTGTTCGCGGGCGAACTCCACGATCTGGAGTGAAAGCTCGGGAAGCGATGCCAATACGAGTTTTTCACGTTCGACCTTTCGGTTCAGCCGACGCACTTGTTCGGCCAGGGCGCGCAGAAAGAAAACCAGCCAGGGTTGCCAATTCGGTGTGTCGCTGCGAATCGTGCCCTGGGTTTGTCTCAGCGCCAGGTAGTAAGCCTCTTTGCTCTGCTCGATGACGCTCTCGAGCGAGCTGTACGGGACATAAGCGTATCCCGCCTGGAGGAGCAAAAGCGTGGTCAGCACCCGACTCAGGCGTCCGTTCCCATCCTGGAAAGGATGGATCTCCAAGAAGACCACGACCCAGATTCCGATCAACAGGAGGGGGTGAAGTCGGGTTGTTGCACGTGCTTCGTTGAACCAGTCGATCAATTCCGTCATCAGCGCTGGCGTATTGAAGGGCGTGGCGGTTGCAAAAACGACGCCGAGTTGATTTCCATCCTCGTCGAAGGCGACGACGCTGTTCGTGGACGTCTTGTAATTGCCCCGGTGCCAGGCGTCTTTCTCACTGTATGTGAGCAGGTCGCGATGCAATTGCTTGACGTGGTTTTCGGTCAAGGCAATGTCTTGCCACGACGAGAACACAAGCTCCATGACTTCGGCGTAGCCAGCAACCTCTTGCTCGTCTCGGGTGGTGAAGGATTTGATCTGGAGATTGGAGAGCAAACGCTCAACATCGCGATCGGACAACCGGCTACCCTCAATACGGGTCGAAGAGCCGATACTCTCGATGGTGGCAACTCGGCGCAATGCTGAGAGACGATCCGGTGCCAGCGTGCCAAGGGCACGCCAAGCGCCCTTGAACTCATCGATTCCAGCGATGAGGCTCAGGATTTCGGGCGTTATCTGAACGGCATTAGAGCGAATCATGGGCACCAATACTACACCCATTCACACCCATTTTTACAGGGCAATAATTTCGCCAACGATTCGCGACGCACCTGAGCAGTCCAAACGTCCGCGGTAAAAGCAACTGCCGACGTTCACGCGAAATAGTGCGACCGACAGAGTGCCACGCTCAGTCATCACCCTGACACCAGACCACCCCATCATGCGACCCGAAACATGGCGTTACGCCGGTTTTTCTTGCGCTCTGCACCAAGCAAGCGCCAAATAAGCCAAAAAATGGGAGGAGACGCCCATGCTGAGCTTGGTCGATTGTCTGGATTTCATTGATCTCGATCGCGATACGGTCGACATCATTGCAGAGCATCAGCGCCTGAGCATCACCATGGCCACCCAGCTGGGCAACATCCTGATTTCCGATCGCCACGGCTTGCTCGCCCTGCATGAGATGCACCGCGACCTGATCGCCGCCTGCGCGGAGAACGGCAATCTGACGCGCGAACAGGAACTGCGCCGCCTCTACACCCGCTTCTCGCGCAAGTACCCGATGCCGCACGGCTGTCTGTAAGCGCGGGCGGGCGCTTCAGCCCGACTTCATCACCATCAGTTCGTTCATCACTTTTTTCACGTCCGGCACGCCGGCGGCCAGACGCCCGGCGGTATCGCGCTGGGCGACCGAGCCGACTTCGCCGCTGAGCAGGATCACCCGGTCGACCACGTCGACCACAATGTCCGCGCCGTGCAGGCTCGCTTCGCCCGCCAGCGCGGCTTCGACCTTGCCCCGGATCATGACGTCGGCCGCGGCCGGGCTGAGTGAGACAGCAGCGGCGCGCACGGCGCCATCGACCGCCAGCACGCTGGCCGGCACACCAATCGCCAGCGCGCCGCTGGCAAGCAGAACGGTGAGTGTGGATCGGCTGAGCATCGCAAGACTCCTCACGGCAAAACGGATGGGTAGCGCCTGGCGGCGGCCCATCCGTCAATGCAGAGTTCATGCCAGGCCGTTTTCTCCTGTGATTTCAGTCGGTTGATGACGATTCACGGGGACTTGAATGGGGCTTGACGCGGAAAGTGTCGCCTCACGGCAACGCCACCTCGCCACCCCCGCCGGAACGCCCGCCCCGACGCGCTTCACCCCTGTCCCGAAAAGGCGACGCCGGGCGCCTCATCCTCGCTGCGGAACATCGCCGGGGTGAGCGCGTGGCGCTGCAGCAGGCGGTAGAACTCGGTGCGATTGCGGTCGGCCAGCCGCGCCGAGTCGGTGACGTTGCCGCCGGTGAGCTTGAGCAGATGGACCAGATATTCGCGCTCGAAGCGCTGTTTGGCTTCGGCATAGGTGAGAATCTCGGCGCTCGGCGTTCGCAGCGCGCGTTGCACCAGCGCCAGCGGCACGCGCGGTGCGGTAGTGAGCGCACACACCTGTTCGACCACGTTGTAGAGCTGGCGCACATTGCCCGGCCACTGCGCGGTGGCGAGCATCTCCAGCGCGTCGGGCGCGAAGCCGTGGATGGTCTTGCCGTATTTTTCGGCCAGCGTGCGCATGAAGTGGCGCGCCAGCAAGGGGATGTCCTCTCGCCGCGCGTCGAGCGCCGGCAAGCTCAGCCGCACCACGTTGAGACGGTAGTAGAGGTCTTCGCGGAAATGGCCTTCGCGCAGCCCCGCTTCGAGATCGCGGTGAGTGGCGGAGATGATCCGCACGTCCACCGGCCGGGCGCGTGTCGCCCCCACCGGACGCACCGCCCGCTCTTGCAGCACGCGCAGCAATTTCACCTGCAAGGCCAGCGGCATGTCGCCGATCTCGTCGAGAAACAGGGTGCCGCCGTCGGCGCTCAGAAAGAGACCATCGTGCGCGGCGGTCGCGCCGGTAAACGCGCCCTTGACGTGGCCGAACAGTTCTGACTCGAGCAACTGCTCGGGAATCGCGCCGCAGTTGATCGCCACGAAGGGTTTGCCAGCGCGGCGTCCGGCGCGGTGGATGGCCCGCGCGAGCAATTCCTTGCCGGTGCCGCTCGCGCCGCGGATGAGGACGCTGGCGTCACTACCGGCCACTAGCCGGGCTTCTTCAAGCACCTCGGCCATGCACGCGCTGCGGCTGATGATCTGTTCGCGCCACAACCCGTTGTCAGTGCCATCCAGCCCGTGTTCCGGAGACGTCGTCGCCAGCGCCTGACGTACCTTGCCAAGTAACACGCGGCTGTCGAAGGGCTTGGTGAGATAGTCGAACACCCCGCGCGCCGTGGCTTCGACCGCATCGGGAATGGTGCCGTGAGCGGTGAGCAGGATCACCGGCAGGCCGGGATGGCGCGCGCGGATGTCGTCGAACAGGGCCAGCCCGTCGCGCCCCGGCAGGCGCACATCGCTGATCACCAGGTCGGGGGTGAGCACCGCCATCATCGACAGCGCCGCCTCGGCCGAATCGACCGCGCTCACGCGGAAACCGCTGGCCTGAAGGCGCATCGACAGCAGGCGCAGCAGGTCGGGGTCGTCATCCACCACCAGCAGACGCGGCGCGGGGTCGGCGGATTCGACGGCATGCATGGCAAGACTCATTGGGGGACCTCCATCGGCACACTGGCTGGCGCATGCAGACTGCGTTCAATGTCGGTCAGCGCATCCAGTTTCTGTTTGAGTATGTCGGCTGCCGCGCGCGCCTCGCGCTGCTCCACAACGAGTTTTTCGTTGTGAGCCAGCAAACGCACCCGGGCCGCGTACTGGGCATGCAGAATTCGCGCCAGCGGATGAAACACCGCCGCGTCGGCCGAGTCGTCCGCCAGCAGCGATTCGAGCAAAGCCACGGCCCGCGCGGGATTGGCCTCGTCGCGGTCCTGCCCCTGGAGCAGCGCGCGCTGGATCACCGCCATCGGCGCATCGCCCTGTGCGCCCAGGGTCTTGAGTTCCCGCGCGTAGGTCGCCGCGTCGAAGCTCTCGGCGGTCCGTGCATAGGCCAGCGCCGCGCGCAGGGACACGTCGTTGCGGTTTACCTCGGTCTTGGTCAGCCCCGCGCCGGGCCAGTGCGCGCATGCGCTCAGCCCCAAGATCAGCAGCAGCGCGGCGGTCCGCCGCAGGTGTGGATATCGCGTCATCGATCAGGTGCTCAAGGGAAGATCAATTCGAAAATGGGCGCCGCGCTCACCGGGCACCAGCGCCACCCGGCCGCCGTGGGCCTGTACGTATTCACGCACGATCGACAGCCCGATACCGCTGCCTTCGCGACGTGTCGCCGGTTGGCGACGCCCCTGGAAGAATGGGTCGAAGATGCGCGCCACGTCTGCTTCGTCCACCCCCGGGCCGGCATCGATACACTCGACGGACGCCCAGTCGCCGTCGCGCCGGACGCGCAGGACGACCTCGCTGCCCGGGGGGCTGAAGGAAATCGCATTTGCGAGCAGGTTGCCAAAGGCAATGGCCATCTTGTCGGCATCGGCCTCGACGCTGACCGGCACCACCTCAAGTCGCACCGTGACCGCACCGGCCTGCGCCTGCAGGCGCTGAGCCTCGACCACCCGTTCGAGCGCTTCGCCCAGCACGAACACGCTGCGATGCAGCCGGCGGGCATCAAACACTGCGGCGTTGAAGCCCAGCAGATCCTCGATCCGCCCCTGCAGCAGGTGCGCATTGGCGCGCAGGATGCTCACCACCTCGCGCTGCGGGGCCGACAAGTCGCCGGTCACCTCGTCATCGAGCAGGGCCACCCCCTCGCGCAGGGCAGCGAGCGGTGTCTTGAGTTCGTGCGACACGTGGCGCAGCATGCGCACCCGGTCGGCTTCGAGTTCGCCCAGGCGCTGGCGCAACCAGTCCAGCCGCTGGCCGAGCCGGCGCAGGTCGGCCGGGCCTTCGACCTCGACCGGCCGGGTCAACTGCGCATCGCCCAGACACTCGATTGCGGCTTCGATCTGGCGGACCGGCCGCGCCAGCTGCCAGCCAAAAAATGCCGCCAGCGCAGCCGCGCACAGCACCGCCAGCAACACCTGCCAGGCCAGCCGCAGCCGGTTGGTTTCGAGTTGGTTGAGCAACGCTGCGTTCTCGCGCGCCACCCACAGCCGGGCCTCCTGCGCGAGCCGTTCGTTGATGCGGTGCAGCCGGTCGAGCGCGTCCCGCAAGCGGGCCTCGCTGGCGGTGGTCTCGAGCGTCGCTTCGGCCTCGCCGGCGGCGCTGCGCCAGGCCTCGGCGACGCCGCCAAGAGTCGCTGGCGCGGTGGCGGAAAAAACCCCCAGCGCGCTCTCGGCACCTTCGCGCGCGCTCATGAACCGGGCCTTGAGCGCTGAATCGCCAAGCACCAGAAACTGGCGCGCGCTGCGCTCCATATCCACCGTCCGCTCGCCGAGTTGCTGCGCGGCACTGGTCAGTCCGAGCGCGGCATCGGCCCCGCGCCGGCTGTGCTGGGCGAAACTTTCGAGCAAATGCAGCCCCTGCACCGCCGCCGCCGCCAGCACCAGCGCAATGAGCAGAAAACCGGCCAGCAACATCTGCCGGAAAGACATTCGCGAAAACATGAATTAACCAGCGTGAGCGCGGGGACTCAACTTTAGGGGACGACCCCCGGCTTCATGGTAAGCAAATGCAAGCAAACGGGCGTTTTCAATCGCCCCCCGAAGCGGGTCAAATCGCGCCCTGTCGCCCTCTGGCGACAAATGAAAATTGCATCAAATCAATACCCTGGAGCATACTGGCAACGCCATTGTCGCCAGCACACGACAAGTCGCCCGCACCAGACCCCGGCAGCGGCCTTGGCTCTGGCGATTTGCACTCGCATATCAAACACTTCTAAGCTCTGGCACAGGCTTTGCGTTACACGGCTTTGAAAAGCAGTACGTCAGCCGATTGTTTATTCGAGGAGAAGCCATGTTCAACAAATCCACGCTGTTCAACAAACGTGACGAGGTCGCCACGCCGACCCCGCCTTCGAGCGGGACTTCTCCCATCAACAGCACGCTGGGCACCGCGTCGCCCGTCGTGCGTCCAACCCCCAAGCCCGGAACCTTTGGAGCCAATATGCGCAGTCAATTCGATACCCCCGCCGCCCCCGCGACCAACAATCCGAGTACCGCCGACAGCACCCAGAAGCCGGTCGCCAAGGACAGCGGCAGCCGCCTGATCGTCGGCCCCGACGTCAAACTGCGCGGCGCCGAGATTCTCGATTGCGACACGCTGGTGGTCGAAGGCCGGGTCGAGGCGACCATGGACAGCCGGGTCATCCGGATTGCCGAAAACGGCGCCTTCTCCGGCAAGGTCGGCATCGACGTGGCGGAAATCCACGGCAATTTCGACGGCGAGCTGACCGC
This sequence comes from Rhodocyclaceae bacterium, assembly GCA_020446005.1. Taxonomy (GTDB): domain Bacteria; phylum Pseudomonadota; class Gammaproteobacteria; order Burkholderiales; family Rhodocyclaceae; genus Nitrogeniibacter. The sequence goes on from JAGRFO010000156.1 coordinate 16,256, forward strand.
CCGCGAACAGCTCATCATCCACGCCACCGGCAAGGTCAGCGGCACCATCCGCTACGGCAAGATCCTGATCGAGGAAGGCGGCGAAGTCTCCGGTGACGTGCAGTCGCTGGGCGCCAGCCACACCAGCGCATCGAACAGCAGCGCGAGCAGCAGCAACAGCGACGCGCGCAGCGACAAGGTCAAACCCTTCATCGCCTCGGGCAACTGAGCACCACGACGCGTCACCACATCAGGGCGCTTCGGGTGCCCTTTTTTGCGCCCGGTTAAGTCATCCCGGCGAGGTCCGGGCTATCGTGGTCGGCATCTTTTCCCGCCGTGGAGCGTGCCATGCCTCACCCCCTGCGCCTGCTGTCCGTGCTGCTTGCCCTCAGCTTCGGGCTGAGCGCCCCGCCCCTGCGCGCCGACTCGCCGCCGCCCGCCGTCGCAACCGCCCGCTGGCCGGCCAGCGGGCGGTTGCAGCACACCATGACCGAGATTGCCCGGATGCTGCGTGCAGTGGGCCTCGATCTGCGCGCCAACGTGCGCACCGATGCGCAATACGACGCCCTCGGCGACTGGCTCGACAAGCGCATCGCCACCCTGTCGGTCGCCGACGCCGGGCCGGCGATGCCGGCGCAGAAAGCGCTGACCCTGATCCTCGGCGAAATGCACGACAGCGCCGATCTGATGCGCCATGCCAGCCACCAGCCGGCGCGCCATCTGGGCTATCTGATGGCGGTGCGCACCGCCAACAACTACGGCAAGGAATTCGACCACCCCGGCTGGGAAGCCCTGCCTGACTGAACGCTCGGCATGGATGCGTTCAATGCATCCATGCCATGCACACAAAACGTTTGAAGCCGACTCGCCGGATGTGTAGCGTGCGGTCAACGACCTCACGGAACACTCCCAATGAGCGAACAAGGCGAACGCACCCGCGTGCTGATGGCCGGCATCTGCAGCCTGGTGCTGGCGATGGGCGTGGCGCGCTTTGCCTACACCCCGCTGCTGCCGGTGATGCAGGCGCAGGCCGGGCTGGGCGTGGAGGCGGCGGGCTGGCTGGCGGCGATCAACTACATGGGCTATCTGTCGGGCGCGCTGATCGCCTCGCTGATTAGCGACCTGGTGCTCAAGGACCGGCTCTACCGCCTCGGCCTGCTCATCGCGGTGGTCAGCACCGCGATGATGGCCATGTCCAGCAACCTCACGGTGTGGGCGGTCTCCCGCTTCATCGCCGGCCTCTCCAGCGCGGCCGGCCTGCTGCTCGGCACCGGGCTGATCCTCAACTGGCTGATCCGCCACAATCATCGCAGCGAACTGGGCATCCACTTCGCCGGCGTCGGGCTGGGCATCGCCGGTTGTGCGGCAGCGGTCGGGCTGATGAGCGAGGCGCTCGACTGGCGCGCGCAGTGGTATGCGTTGACCGCCATCGGCACCGTGCTGCTGATCCCCGCGCTGGGCTGGCTGCCGCCGCCCGACCGCAGCACCGTCACCAAAACCGGCCAGGCGATGCTCGACGCACCACCCAGCCCGCTGTTCATGCGGATTTTCATGGCCGCCTATTTCTGCGCCGGGGTCGGCTACGTGGTGTCGGCGACTTTCATCGTGGCGATCGTCGACGCACTGCCCGGACTGGCGGGGCGCGGCACGCTGGTGTTTCTGGTCCTCGGCCTCAGCGCCGCCCCGGCGTGCATCGCCTGGGACCTGATCGCCCGCCGCACTGGCGAACTCAATGCGCTGATTCTTGCCGCCCTGCTGCAGATCGTCGGCATTCTCCTGCCCGCGCTGGGCAACACCTTGACCGCCGCGCTGGCCGGCGCGGTGCTCTTCGGCGGCACCTTCATCGGCATGGTATCGCTGGTGCTGACCATGGCCGGGCGCTACTACCCGACCCGCCCGGCCAAGATGATGGGCAAGATGACCCTCTCCTACGGTGTCGCCCAGATCGCCGCGCCGGCCATCACCGGCGCGCTGGCCGCGCGCATGGGCGGCAGTTACGCCGCCGGCCTGTATCTGGCGGCCGCGGTGATGCTGGTCGGCAGCATGCTGCTGGTGATCCTCAAGGCGGTGCAGGCGCGCGACCTGGCGGCGATGGCGACGCCGGCCGCCTGAGCGCCGATACGCACGGCCGCCGGCCTTCCGGTAGAGTGGCGCCTTGTCCCGACTCTCAACCAGACAGGCACCATGGCTCAATACGTAATGTCCATGCTCCGCGTGAGCAAAGTCGTCCCGCCCAAACGCCAGATCATCAAGGACATCTCGCTGTCCTTCTTCCCGGGCGCCAAGATCGGCCTGCTCGGCCTCAACGGCGCCGGCAAGTCCACCGTGCTCAAGATCATGGCCGGGGTGGAGACCGAGTTCGAAGGCGAGGTCCAGCACCTGCCGGGCATCTCGATCGGTTACCTGCCGCAGGAGCCGCAGCTCGACGCCTCGAAAACGGTCAAGGAAGAGGTCGAATCGGCGCTCGGCGCGGTGATGGAAGCGAGTCAGAAGCTGGAGGAAATCTACGCCGCCTACGCCGAACCGGACGCCGACTTCGACAAGCTCGCCGAAGAACAGGCCAAGTACGAGAACATCCTCTCCACCGCCGGGGCCGACGTGGAAACGCAGATGGAGATCGCCGCCGACGCACTGCGCCTGCCGCCGTGGGACGCCACCGTGGGCAAGCTCTCCGGTGGCGAGAAGCGCCGCATCGCGCTGTGCAAGCTGCTGCTCGCCAAGCCCGACATGCTGCTGCTCGACGAGCCGACCAACCACCTCGACGCCGAATCGGTGGAGTGGCTGGAGCAGTTTCTGGTGCGCTTCCCCGGCACCGTGGTGGCGGTCACCCACGACCGCTACTTCCTCGACAACGCCGCCGAGTGGATTCTGGAACTCGACCGCGGCCACGGCATCCCGTGGAAGGGCAATTATTCGAGCTGGCTGGAGCAGAAGGAAGAACGCCTGGCACAGGAATCGAAGCAGGAAGCCGCGCGCATGAAGGCGATGAAGCAGGAGCTCGAATGGGTGCGCTCCAACCCCAAGGCGCGGCAGGCCAAGAGCAAGGCGCGACTGGCGCGCTACGAGGAAATGTCCTCGGCCGAGTACCAGCGCCGCAACGAGACCCAGGAAATCTTCATCCCGCCCGGCGAGCGCCTCGGCGACAAGGTCATCGAGTTCAAGGACGTGAGCAAGGCCTTCGGCGACAAGCTGTTGATGGACAAGGTGAACTTCTCCATTCCGCCGGGCGCCATCGTCGGCATCATCGGCCCCAACGGTGCCGG
>JAGRFO010000157.1 GCA_020446005.1 Rhodocyclaceae bacterium
ATCAACCCCGGCAACTCCGGCGGCGCGCTCACCAACAGCCAGGGCGCGCTGATCGGCATCAACGCGGCAATCTACTCACGCTCGGGCGGATCACTGGGGATCGGTTTTGCCATCCCGGTGACCTTCGCGCGCGACGTGATGGAGCAGATCATCCGCACCGGCCGCGTCACCCGCGGCTGGATCGGGGTGGAAATCCAGGATCTCACCACGGAGTTGGCCCAGTCGCTCGGCCTTGCCTCGACCCAGGGCGTGCTGATCTCCGGTGTGATGCGCGGCGGACCGGCCGACAAGGGCGGCATTCAGCCCGGCGACGTGATCACGGTCATCGAGGATCAACCCATCGACGATCCGCAGCGGCTGCTGGAGGTGGTGGCGGCACTGGCGCCATCGAAGACCGGCCGGTTCACGATCCGGCGCGGGGGCGAGGCACTTGAGCTGACGGTCAAGATCGGTCGCCGCCCAAGCCTGCCACAGCCGGAGTAAGGCGGGCGGCGGCGATCAGTGCGACGACGTGAGGTCGGTCGACGTCGCCTCGTCCCGCTCGCCGGGGCGGGACACATAGCGGGCGAGGAAGATCCCCAACTCGTAGAGCAGCCACATCGGCACCGCGAGCATGAACTGCGACACCACGTCGGGCGGGGTCACGATGGCGGCGATCACGAACGCGCCGACGATCACGTAGGGCCGCGCCTCCTTGAGCTTGGCTTGATCGACGATGCCGAAACGGGTCAGCACGATCACTACCACCGGCACTTCGAAGGTCAGACCGAAGGCCAGGAACATGGTCATCACAAACGACAGGTACTGCTCGATGTCCGGCGCCGGGGTGATGCTCTTGGGCGCGAATTCGGAGATGAAGGCAAACACCATCTTGAACACGAAGAAGTAGCAAAACCCCATGCCGCACAGAAACAGCACGGTGGTGCCGGTCACCAGCGGAATCGCGAGCCGTTTTTCGTGCGCGTACAAGCCCGGCGCCACGAACGCCCACGCCTGGTAGAGCACCACCGGCAGCGCCACCACGAACGCCACCATCAGGGTGACCTTGACCGGCACGAAGAACGGGGTGACGACGCCGGTGGCGATCATCCGTGTGCCTTCCGGCAGAGCCTGCATCATCGGCAGGGCGAGCAGATCGTAGATCTGGCCGGCCCACGGCATGAGGCACACGAACACCACAATGATCGCCGCCGCCGCGCGCAGGAGGCGGTCGCGCAGTTCGACCAGATGGGCGATGAAAGTGTCTTGCGAGGCGGTGTCGCTCACGCTTTGTTTTCCTTGGGCGCGTCCGGCGCTGCGTCCTGGAGGCCGAGCGGCAGTTGCGATTCATCTTCGGCCGCGTCGCCGGCGGGCGGGCGCCCCACGGTATCGGCGATCGACTGTTCGGCGGCGCGCAGGGCCGCGTCATCGGGCGCTGGCTGCGCCGGGGCGGACGCGGCCTCGGCGCTTTTGGCGACATCGTCAACGGTGGCGTTGAGGGCGCTGGCGGTTGCGTCGAGTTCGCCTTTGAGGGAAGCGGCCTGGTCACGCATGCTGTTTTCGAGGTCGCGCGCCGAGTCGGCCACTTCACGCTGCAGCTTCTTGAGGTCTTCGAGCTGCATCTCGCGCGAGATGTCGGATTTGACATCGCTGACATAGCGCTGGGCGCGGCCGAGCAAGTGCCCAACCGTGCGCGCCACGCGCGGCAGACGCTCGGGGCCGATGACCACCAGCCCGACGACGCCGATGATCATCAACTCGGTAAAGCCGATATCGAACATGATTCAGCCGGTCACAAATGCTGCAGACAAAAACAAGGGGCGGCGATCAGGCCCGCCCCGGCTGGCCCCGCGCGGCGCTCAGGAATTGCTGACCTTTTCCTTCGCTTCGGCGTTGATGGTCTTGCCGTCGAGCTGCTCGGTCTTGCCCGCATCGGCGGACGATTCGGCCTCTTTCATGCCGTCCTTGAAGCCCTTGACCGCCCCGCCCAGATCCTGGCCGACATTGCGCAGCTTCTTGGTGCCGAACACCAACATCACGATCACCAGCACGATCAGCCAGTGCCAGA
>JAGRFO010000158.1 GCA_020446005.1 Rhodocyclaceae bacterium
GGTGTCGGTGGTCATGATGGCGTGGGCGGCATCGAACCAGCCGTCGGCGCGCAGGTCGGCGACGGCGCCGGGGATGCCGGCGGTGAGGCGGTCGATGGGCAGGTGTTCGAGGATGACTCCGGTGGAGAAGGGCAGCACCTGCCCGGGGGCGACGCCCAGCGCGCGGCCGACGGCCTCGCAGGTGGTACGCGCGTTGGCCAGGCCGGTCTCACCGGTGCCGGCGTTGGCGACGCCGGTGTTGATCGCCAGCGCGCGGATCTCGCCACTGGCGAGGTGGGCCTTGCACACCTGCACCGGCGCGGCGCAGAAACGGTTTTGCGTGAACACCCCGGCGACGCGCGCGCCGGGGGCGAGTTCGATGACGGTGAGGTCGCGCCGTTTGGTCTTGCGGATGCCGGCCTCGGTGACGCCCAGGCGGACGCCGGGGACCGGTTGAAGCGTGTCGGGCAAGAGGGCGGGCAGGTTAACGGGCATGGCAGGCACTCCGGGCAGCGGGGAATCGGTGAATCCCATGATACCCGGCCGCCCGGCCATTTCGTAACCGCCGGGGCGGCGTCTACTTGGCCGGGCGCGGGGCCGGAACGGCCATGGTGAGGTGCTGGACGAAGTGCGCGAAGGCGTGAAAGGTGTCGTCGTCCACCGGCGGTTGGCCGCGCTCGCGCTCGGCATACACCATGCCGATGCAGCGGCCATGACCGACGATGGGGGCGAGGCAGGCCGGGCCCGCGCCGGCCACGTCAGCAAGCCGGCCGCGCTGCCCGCCAAGGCGCTGGGGGCGCAGATTGGCGAAGGCAAGGTCGATCGGGTCGCCGGGATGGCTGCCCAGGGTGAACACGAAGCGCTTGCGGATCGCCTCCCCGCCATCGCCGAGGCCGTACTTGCCGACCACCTGAGCGCGATTGGGGGTCACCATGGCCACCACCACGCGGGCAAAACCAACGCCCTGGAGGATGCCCTCGCAGGCGAGGCAGACCGCATCGGCGAAGCTGCCGCCCTCGAAGATCAGCACCGACAGTTCACGCAGGATGTGCAGTTGCCGCTCCGCCGGATCGGGGACCGGCATCGGCGGCATTTCGCTCACCGGCGGATCGGCCGCAACCGGAATCTGCCCGGCCACATCAGTGGCGCCATAGTCCGTTGCCAGGCGGGCCGCCGCCTTGGCCAGCGAGACGATCTCCTCGCGCAGCGACGCTTCGGACTGGTTCACAAACTGTGCGGCCTCGCGCAAGGCGGCGCGAAAGGCGGGGCTCTCCCACCCGGCCACCACACCTTGGGCCACTGCGTGCCCGAGCCGGATGGCGTCGACCTGCGGGTTGCTCCGCCCGGCGGGATCGAGGACGTCGTGGAGCAAGGTGCCCAGATGCCATTCGCGCGCCAGTTGAAGTGACAGCTGGCGCAAGCGGAAACCGAGGACCTGGTGCTCGATGGTCTGCACCTGGGCGGCATCACAGCCACTCGGCAGCTGGCGGTCGAGCGCCTCCGCCTGCGCGCCGCCAAAGCACCAGAAGGCCATGTCGCCGACCCGCGACAACAACGCGGCGATGAAGATTTCCTCGGCGTGGGCGTCGCTGCGCATGCGCGCCAGCCCGCGCGCCACGGTAGCGGCAAAGAAGCAGCGGGACAGCTCGTCGACCACCCGCGTACGCACCCCGCCCTTGAGCAGCGCATCGACCAGCGCGAGGCCGATCGCCATGTCGGCCACGCCGTTGAAGCCAAGCACCACGATCGCCCGGCTGATGGTGCTGACGCCCTGGCGCGAGGTGTTGAAGTAGGCGCTGTTGGCCAGGCGCAAGACCTTGGTGGTCATCGCCGGGTCGCGCAGGATGACCGCCGCCAGCCGCGATGCCGAGGCGTCGTCGTCGCTGACGATGCTGCGGATGGCCATCACCGTGCTGCCGAAAGCCGGCATGTCGAGCTCGCGCACATGCGCCACCCAGCCGCTAAGCCCTTGCGGGCCGGCGGGCGGCGCAGGCGGAAACTCGTCGAAAGTCAGTTCGGGGAACATACCTGCTTTACGGCGCGAAAGTCGTAGAGCTTGAGTCCGCGCCGGCTGCAGGCCTGAAACGAAAAACGGCACCCGAAGGTGCCGTCATTTTGCTCAGGCCAGGCGGCCGTGGCAGTGCTTGTACTTTTTGCCCGAGCCGCAGGGGCAGGGTTCATTGCGACCGACCTTGGGGCCGGCGTTGGCCGGTTGTGCTTGTGCCGCGTCGCCGCGCTCGCCGGAGAGCGCTTCGTCGTAGTCGGCGTGGTGATACTGCACGTTGTCGACGTCGGCGCGCGGCTCGGTTTCTTCCAGCGCCTCCTGAGTGCGGATCTGCACCGTCATGAGCAGACGGGTGACGTCCACGCGCACTTCCTGAAGCAGCGCCTCGAACAACTCGAAGGCTTCACGCTTGTACTCCTGCTTGGGGTTCTTCTGGGCGTAGCCGCGCAGATGGATGCCCTGACGCAGGTGGTCGAGCGCGGCGAGGTGTTCGCGCCAGTGGGAGTCGAGACTTTGCAGCATCACGTTGCGCTCGAACTGGCGCCAGGCGGCGGGGTCGACCACCGCGATCTTGGCGGCGAACTGTTCGTCGGCAGCCGCCACGATGCGCTCGGCAATCGCCTCGTCGTCGAGCGAGGGCTCGGCGGTGATCCATTCCCCGACCGGCAGCTTGAGCTGGTATTCACCCGCCAGCGCCTGCTCCAGCGCGGGGATGTCCCACTGCTCTTCGACGCTGTCGACCGGCACGTGGTCACGGAACAGCTCGTGCATCACGCCCTGACGCATGGCGGTGATGGTGTCGGTGATGTCGTCGGTTTCGAGCAACTCGTTGCGCTGCTGGTAGACCACCTTGCGCTGGTCGTTGGAAACATCGTCGAATTCGAGCAGTTGCTTGCGGATGTCGAAGTTGCGCTGCTCGACCTTGCGCTGCGCGGATTCGAGCGAGCGGGTGACCATGCCGTGCTCGATGGCTTCGCCCTCGGGCATCTTGAGCCGGACCATGATGGCGTTGAGGCGCTCGCCGGCGAAGATCTTCATCAGCGGATCTTCCAGCGACAGGTAGAAGCGGCTCTCGCCGGGGTCGCCCTGCCGGCCCGAGCGGCCACGCAACTGGTTGTCGATGCGGCGCGATTCGTGGCGTTCGGTGCCGATGATTTTCAACCCGCCGGCGGCGATCACCTGGGCGTGGAGGACGTCCCAGTCCTTGCGCAAGGCCTCGACCGCGATGGCCTTTTGGGCGGCGTCGGTATTCTCGTCGGCCATCACTCCGTCGATGCGCTTTTGCACGTTGCCGCCGAGCACGATGTCGGTACCGCGCCCGGCCATGTTGGTGGCGATGGTGATCACCCCCGGCTGGCCGGCCTCGATCACGATCTGCGCTTCCTTCTCGTGCTGCTTGGCGTTGAGCACTTGATGGGGCAGCTTGGCCTTGGTGAGCAGGCCGGAGAGATATTCGGAGCTTTCGATCGAAGTGGTGCCCACCAGCACCGGCTGGCCGCGCTGGTGGCAATCCTGAATGTCCTCGATCACCGCATCGAACTTCTCCTTCATGGTGCGGTAGACCTTGTCGTTCTGGTCCTTGCGCTGCATCGGCCGGTTGGTCGGGATGACCACCGTTTCGAGGCCGTAGATCTGGTGGAATTCGTAGGCTTCGGTGTCCGCCGTGCCGGTCATGCCGGCGAGCTTGGCGTACATGCGGAAATAGTTCTGGAAGGTGATCGAAGCGAGGGTCTGGTTTTCGGCCTGGATCTTGACGCCCTCCTTGGCCTCCACCGCCTGGTGCAGGCCTTCGGACCAGCGCCGCCCGGCCATCAGGCGGCCGGTGAATTCGTCGACGATCACGATCTCGCCGTTTTGCACCACGTACTGCTGGTCGCGGTGATACAGCGCGGTGGCGCGCAGCGCGGCGTACAGGTGGTGCATGAGCAAGATGTTGGCCGGCTCGTAGAGCGAGCCGCCTTCGGGCAGCAGCCCCTTTTCGGTGAGGATGCGCTCGGCGTTCTCGTGGCCGGCTTCGGTCAGCAGCACCGAATGGGCCTTGAGGTCGACGGTGTAGTCGCCCGGCACACTCACCTCGTCGCCCTCGCCTTCCTGCCGGGTGAGCAGCGGGGCAATGGCGTTCATCTTCAGATACAGCTCGGTGTGATCGTCGGCCTGCCCGGAGATGATCAGCGGGGTGCGTGCCTCGTCAATCAGGATCGAGTCAACCTCGTCGACAATCGCGTAGTTGAGCCCGCGCTGCGCCCGGTCGGCGGCCTCGTACTTCATGTTGTCGCGCAGGTAGTCGAAGCAGAACTCGTTGTTGGTGCCGTAGGTGATGTCGCACGAGTACTGCTCGCGCTTGAAATTCGGGTCTTGCTTACGTGGCAGGAGCATGCCGATGATGAGGTCGAGGA
>JAGRFO010000159.1 GCA_020446005.1 Rhodocyclaceae bacterium
AACGACAACCTGATCGTGCAGAAGCTTGAAGCCAATCCGTCGGCTTTCGGCATCTTCGGTTTCAGCTTCCTCGACCAGAACCGCGACAAGATCGAAGGCGTGTCGATTGAAGGCGTCAAGCCGGAATTCGAGACCATCGCGTCGGGCGCCTACCCGGTGTCGCGTCCGCTGTTCTTCTATGTCAAGAAAGCGCATGTGGGCGTGATCCCCGGCATCAAGGAGTATTTGGCTGAATTCGCCAGCACCAAGGCGATGGGTGAAGAAGGCTACCTCGCCGAGCGCGGTCTTATCCCGCTGCCCGCGCCGGAGTTCAAGGAAGTGGCTGCGGCGGTGATGAACCTGACGCCGATGAAGTAACATAGCGGCCGGGCGGCAGCATTGGCTGTCGCCCGCGAGCTATGCCGAATTGTCTGGTGATGCCATCGTGACCCAAACCCCCATCCTTGTCCTGCTGCTGCTCGCGCTGAGTTCCGCCGCGTTCTATGTGGGCCGCAAGCGGGCGTTTCAGGTGGCCGGCGGAAAGATCCGCAATCTGCATTCCCTGCCCGGTTACTACGGGCTGTATGTCGCCCTCTGGGCCGGCTTGCCGGCCCTGTTGATGCTCGGGCTGTGGCTGTCGATGGAAGGCTCGATCATCACCCAGATGGTGATCGCCAACCTGCCTGCCGACATCCAGCAACTCCATCCGGACAAGCTCAATCTGGTGGTCAATGACATCCGCAACATGGTGGCCGGCAACATTGTCTCGGGCGAGCCCGACGCCGCCATGCTGGCCGCCGTGGATCACTACCGCAGCCTTCAGTCGATCAGCAAGTGGGCGCTCTTGGGCGTGGCCCTGGCGGTCGCCGGAATCGCCGGCTGGCTGGCGTTTTCGCGCATCTCGCCCCACTACCGGGCGCGCAACGGGGTCGAGCGGATCGTCATGTACCTGCTGATCGCGTGCTCGCTGATCGCCATTCTGACTACCGTCGGCATCGTGCTGTCGGTGCTCTTCGAATCGATTCGCTTCTTCAGCGCGGTGCCGGTTTACGAATTCCTGTTCGGCCTCGACTGGAGCCCGCAGATCGCGATGCGCGCCGACCAGGCCGGCTCGTCGGGCGCCTTCGGCGCGGTGCCGCTGTTTGCCGGCACGATGCTGATCACCCTCATCGCGATGCTCATCGCGGTGCCCATCGGACTGATGTCCGCCTTTTATCTGGCCGAGTACGCCAGCCGCCGGGTGCGCGCGATCGCCAAGCCGCTGCTTGAAGTGCTCGCCGGCATCCCGACCGTGGTGTACGGCTTCTTCGCCGCCCTGACGGTGGCCCCGTTCATTCGCGACTCGGGCAGCTTCCTGGGGCTCGATGTGGCCTCCGAGAGCGCGCTCGCCGCCGGTCTGGTGATGGGGGTGATGATCATCCCCTTTGTCTCCTCGCTGTCCGACGACGTGATCAACGCGGTCCCCCAGTCGCTGCGCGACGGCGCCTACGGCATGGGCGCGACGCGCTCCGAGACGATCCGTCAGGTGATCTTTCCGGCGGCCCTGCCGGGTATCGTCGGCGCCATCCTGCTGGCGGTTTCGCGCGCGATTGGCGAGACCATGATCGTGGTGATGGCGGCCGGGCTGGCCGCCAACCTGACCGCCAATCCGCTCGAAGCGGTGACCACGGTGACGGTGCAGATCGTCACCCTGCTGGTTGGCGACCAGGAATTCGACAGCCCCAAAACCCTGGCCGCGTTTGCCCTCGGGCTGATGCTGTTTCTGGTGACGCTGGCACTCAATGCCTTCGCGTTGCACATTGTTCGCAAGTATCGGGAACAGTATGACTGAGCCCTACACGCCCGACACGGCGGCGCAAAGCCGCGGTCAGCGCAATTTCGAGATCGTCCAGGCCGGCATGAAGCGCCGCCGCGCCGCCGAGCAGCGCTTCCGCCTCTACGGCCTGTTCGCGGTCGGCCTCGGCCTGAGCTTCCTGCTGATTCTGATGTTCAGCATTGTCAGCAAGGGCTACTCGGCGTTCTGGCAAACCTACGTCAGGATCGACGTGGTGTTGACGGAGGCGGTGATCGACCCGCAACAGACCCGCCAGACCGACACCCTGCGCCGGGCCGACTACGGCGCGCTGATCAAGCAGCATCTGCGCGACACCTTCCCCGAGGTCACCGGCCGGCGCGACAAGTTCGCGCTCTACGGGCTGGTCAGCAATGGCGCGGCCTTCGACATCCGCGACCGGGTGCTCGCCGATCCGACGCTGATCGGGCAGACCCTTTCGATCTGGGTGGCCGCCGACGACGATGTGGACATGCTGATGAAGGGCCACATCGGGCGCGACGGGCCGGAAGCCGACCGCCGCATCAAGGACAACCAACTGGCGTGGATCGACAAGCTCGACGCCGACGGCCGGCTGGAGAAGCGCTTCAACCTCGCCTTCTTCTCCAATGGCGACTCGCGTGATCCCGAACTGGCCGGCATTCGCGGGGCGCTGATGGGCACCGTGTTTACCCTGCTGGTCACCCTCTCGCTGTCCTTCCCGCTGGGGGTCGCGGCGGCGGTGTATCTGGAAGAGTTCGCCCCCAAGAACCGGTGGACCGACCTCATCGAGGTGAACATCAACAACCTCGCCGCGGTCCCGTCGATCGTCTTCGGTCTGCTCGGTCTGGCGGTGTTCATCAACTTCTTCGAACTGCCGCGTTCCGCGCCGCTGGTCGGCGGCCTGGTGCTGACCCTGATGACCCTGCCGACGATCATCATCGCTGGTCGCGCGGCGCTCAAGTCGGTGCCGCCATCGATCCGTGAAGCCGCGCTGGGGATTGGCGCCTCGCCGATGCAGGCGATGCTCTACCACGTGCTGCCGCTGGCGCTGCCCGGCATGCTCACCGGCACCATCATCGGCATGGCGCAGGCGCTGGGCGAGACCGCGCCGCTGCTGATGATCGGCATGGTGGCTTTCATCGCCGACGTGCCGCAGGGCGTTTTCGACCCCTCGACCGCCTTGCCGGTGCAGATCTATCTGTGGGCGGACAGCCCCGAGCGCGCCTACGTGGAGCGCACCTCGGCGGCCATCATGGTGTTGCTGGCTTTCCTCGCGGTCATGAACACGGTCGCTGTGTTGTTGCGCAAACGTTTCGAACAGCGCTGGTAATCAGGTAAATTTGAAGATGAAACATGCAGAACCGATCACGCCGATGACCCAGGAAAAGTCCATGACCGTCGATGCGTACGAAAACACGCCCGAGACCCGTCACGGCGCCGCCCGCTCGTCCGCCTCCGTGCACCGCGATTCGCGCCAGACGGTGGGGGAGGTCCGGGTCGCCGATCCGCGCATCCGGTGCACCGATGTGAACGTCTATTACGGCGAAAAGCACGCCATCAAGAACATCAGCCTAGACGTGGGCAAGGGCGAGGTGCTGGCCATGATCGGCCCCTCGGGCTGCGGCAAGAGCACCTTCCTGCGCTGTATCAACCGCATGAACGACACCGTGGCGGGTGCGCGCGTGACCGGCGAGATCCTGCTCGACGGCGAGAACATCATGGACAGGAGCGTGGACGTGGTGCCGCTGCGGGCGCGCGTCTCGATGGTGTTCCAGAAGCCGAATCCCTTCCCCAAATCGATCTACGAGAACGTCGCCTTCGGTCCCAAGATTCACGGGCTGGTGCAGAGCAAGGCCGAACTGGACGAAGTCGTCGAGCGCAGCCTGCGCAAGGCCAACCTGTGGGACGAGGTGAAGGACCGCCTCGACGACCCCGGCCTTGGCCTGTCGGGCGG
>JAGRFO010000160.1 GCA_020446005.1 Rhodocyclaceae bacterium
GCAAAGGTTTCGGTGTTGTTGATGGTTGTCGGCTTGCCGTACAAACCATAGCTCGCCGGGAAAGGCGGCTTGAACCGCGGCTGCCCTTTCTTGCCCTCGATCGATTCGAGCAGGGCGGTTTCCTCGCCGCAGATATACGCGCCATAACCATGATGCGCGAACAGCTCGAAGCTGAAATCAGAACCGAGAATATTGGCGCCAAGCAATCCGGCCGCGCGTGCTTCGGCCAGCGCCTCTTCGAAGCGTTGGTAAACCTCGAAAATCTCGCCGTGGATATAGTTGTAACCCCGCGCACAGCCCATCGCATAGGCCGCGATGGTCATCCCTTCAATCACGGTGTGCGGGTTGTAGCGAAGGATGTCCCGATCCTTGAACGTACCCGGCTCACCTTCGTCGGAATTACACGCAAGGTATTTATCCCCGGGAAAGGAGCGTGGCATGAAGCTCCATTTGAGACCGGTCGGAAAACCCGCCCCGCCACGACCGCGCAGGACAGAGGCTTTCACCTCCGCGATAATGTCGGCCGGCGGGGTTTTCTCGGCGATGATTTTTTTCAGCGCGCTATAACCACCACGACCAAGATAATCCTGTAGCCGCCAGGTGCGGTCGCCATCAAGACCGGCGAGAATGAGATTCCGGGCGCTCATTTATCCAGGTCCGCCAGCATCTGATCGATTTTTTCGGTTGTCATCCAGCTGCACATGCGATGGTTGTTCACCAGCAGCACCGGCGCATCACCGCAAGCTCCCATGCACTCACCTTCTTTCAGCGTGAATTTGCCGTCCGCGGTGGTTTCGTTGAAATCAATTCCCAGCTTCTGCTTGAGATAGTCGGCAGCATGCACCCCGCCAGACAGCGCACAGGGCAGGTTGGTGCACACCGAAATCTTGTGCTTGCCGACCGGCTCGATGTCGTACATGTTGTAAAAACTGGCCACTTCAAAGGCAGCAATCGCCGGCATATCAAGATAATCGGCAACAAATTCGATCATTTCCTTGGGAAGCCAGCCAGCTTCAACCTGGGCGATCCGCAAGGCCGACATCACGGCCGACTGCTTCTGGTCGGGAGGATATTTTGCAACCTCTCCGTCAATTTGTTTCAGCGATTCCTGGCTTAGCATCGTATGGCCACACCCGCTCTACTTGAGTATTCGTTTGAGTCGCTCAGCGATCAATCTCGCCAAACACAACATCCATCGTGCCGATAATGGCCACCACGTCGGCAATCAAATGGCCACGCGCCATTTCATCCATTGCGGCCAGGTGAGCAAAGCCCGGCGCACGCAATTTGACGCGATACGGCTTATTGGCGCCGTCCGACACCGCGTACACCCCGAACTCGCCTTTGGGGTGCTCAACGGCGGCATAGACCTCGCCTTCCGGCACATGAATCCCTTCCGTGAAGAGCTTGAAGTGATGAATCAACTCTTCCATATTGGCTTTCATTGATTCACGCGGCGGCGGGGCAACCTTGTGGTTGCTGGTAATCACCGGGCCCGGATTCTTGCGCAACCACTCGATACACTGCTTGATGATCCGGTTCGACTGGCGCATTTCTTCCATACGCACCAGATAGCGGTCATAACAATCGCCTTGCTTGCCAATCGGAATATCGAAGTCCAGACGATCGTACACTTCGTAGGGCTGCTTTTTGCGCAAATCCCACGCAATGCCCGAACCACGCAGCATCGCACCAGTAAAGCCCCATGCCTTGGCCTGCTCGGGGGTCACCACCCCAATACCAACCGTGCGCTGCTTCCAGATCCGGTTATCAGTCAGCAGGGTTTCGTACTCGTCACAGTACTTCGGGAAACGGTTGGTGAAATCCTCAAGGAAATCAAGCAGAGAACCTTGCCGCGTCTCATTCAACTGACGCACGGTCTCGGCATTTTTCCATTTCGATACTTCGTACTGGGGCATCTGTTCGGGCAGATCGCGATACACACCCCCCGGCCGATAATAGGCCGCATGCATCCGCGCGCCGGAAACCGCCTCATAGGCGTCCATGAGGTCTTCGCGCTCACGGAAGGTGTACAGCACCATCGTCATCGCACCGATATCGAGGGCATGGGTACCGATGTTCAGCAAGTGGTTGAGAATTCGCGTGATTTCGTCAAACATCACACGAATGTACTGCCCACGTTCCGGCACTTCGACACCCAACAGGCGCTCGATGGCCATGCAGTAGGCGTGCTCGTTGCACATCATGGAAACGTAGTCGAGACGATCCATGTACGGCACGGACTGCACCCAGGTGCGGGTCTCAGCCAGTTTTTCAGTGCCGCGATGGAGCAGGCCGATATGCGGATCGGCACGCTCGACAACCTCGCCATCCAGCTCCAGAACCAACCGCAACACACCGTGCGCTGACGGGTGCTGAGGACCGAAGTTGATGGTGTAATTGCGAATCTCAGCCATGGCCGACCTCTCCGTAGTTGGCCTCTCGAACAACCCGCGGCGCGTTTTCGCGCGGCTCGATCGTCACTGGCTGATAAATGACGCGCCCCTGCTCGGGGTCGTAACGCATTTCAACATAACCGGTCACCGGAAAATCCTTCCGGAACGGGTGACCGACAAAACCATAATCGGTCAGAATCCGGCGAAGATCGGGGTGATTGGAGAACATGATCCCGTACAGATCGAACACTTCGCGCTCGAACCAGTTGGCACTCGGCCACACATCGCACAAGGAATCCAGCACCGGAAAACCGTCGTCCGGCGCAAATGCCCGCAAGCGCAAACGCCAGTTATGGGTCACCGACAGCAAATGCGTCGCCACCGCAAAACGCTCGCGCGACCACGCCTGATTAGCCCACGATGAGTAATCTAGGCCGGAGACATCAATCAGCTGCTCGAATGCAAACTCCGGGCGGTCCCGCAGCGCCAGAGCCACAGCGTGATAATCCGCCGCAGCCACCTCAAGCGTCACCTCTCCCCTGTCCTGCTTGACGGAAAGTACCCGCTCGCCAAAGACCTCACCCAGCAAGCCCGCGAGACGTTCCAGTTTTGAACTCATGACAACGTCTCCCGATCAGCGTGCAATCGTGCAGGTGCGACGAATCTTGCGCTGCAACTGGATGATGCCGTAGAGCAGCGCCTCGGCTGTCGGAGGACAACCCGGCACGTACACATCAACCGGCACGACGCGATCACAGCCCCGCACAACCGAATAGGAATAGTGGTAGTAGCCACCGCCGTTGGCACAGGAACCCATGGAGATGACCCAGCGCGGCTCGGTCATCTGGTCGTACACCTTGCGCAAAGCCGGCGCCATCTTGTTGCACAGGGTGCCCGCGACAATCATCACGTCCGACTGACGGGGACTGGGGCGAAACACAACACCGAAACGGTCAAGGTCATAGCGCGAACAGCCCGCATGAATCATCTCGACCGCGCAGCAAGCCAAGCCAAAGGTCATCGGCCACAACGAACCGGTACGGGTCCAGTTGATCACCGTATCCAGTGATGTCGTGACAAACCCTTCCTTGAACACACCCTCGATACTCATGTCACCCCTCAAGGCAAATCAGAAAAAGGAACTCACCACCAACACCAGAGTCACTCCCACTCCAGCGCACCCTTTTTCCACACCCAGATATAACCAATCAGGAGGATGCCCAAAAACACGAGCATCTCGAAGAAACCAAACAGGCGTATTGCTTCATTACCTGCAATTTCGCGCAGGATCGTCGCCCACGGAAAGAGAAATGCAATTTCAAGATCAAACAAGATGAACAGGATCGCCAGCAGGTAATAGCGGACATCAAATTTCATGCGCGCATCTTCGAATGGCTCAAAGCCGCACTCATAGGGAGAAATTTTTTCGCTATCCGGACGATACGGCGCGACCAAGCGCCCCATGACGATCGGCGCTACGCCAAAGGCGAGGCCAACCAGAATGAAGACAAGCACGGGAAAATAGTTTTCTAGCATTATCGGGCCCGTTGATTGACTCAAATACCATCGCATGGAAACGCCCGCATCTGCGGGCGCCCAAAATTCTGGTGCCGACGGTGAGACTCGAACTCACACGGCTTTCGCCACCGCCCCCTCAAGACGGCGTGTCTACCAATTTCACCACGACGGCACGCGCTGTGTAACAGCGTCGTGGATTATACGCGTTCCACCTTGGGGCGCAAACCCTTTCGCACCTTACTTGGGAATCGCATTGAGCTTGGAATCACCGTCTGCTGCGGGTTCCGGCGCGACCTCAACGGCAGCGGGAACCGCTTGCTCCATCACGTTTGCCGGGGCTGAAACCTCGCGACTTGCCAAGTAACTCAGGCTCAGGCTGGTGATGAAAAACACCGTTGCGAGCACACCCGTGGTGCGGCTCATGAAGTTGGCCGAACCGGATGCA
This sequence comes from Rhodocyclaceae bacterium, assembly GCA_020446005.1. Classification (GTDB taxonomy): domain Bacteria; phylum Pseudomonadota; class Gammaproteobacteria; order Burkholderiales; family Rhodocyclaceae; genus Nitrogeniibacter. The sequence continues at coordinate 4,360 of JAGRFO010000160.1, forward strand.
CCAAACAGGCTCCCGGACGACCCGCTCCCGAATGCCGCCCCCATGTCGGCGCCCTTGCCGTGCTGCATCAACACCAGACCGATCACCGCCAGCCCGACCAGCACGTGCACCGTCAACACAATCGAAAAAAGATAACTGCCCATGATTCCAGAATTCCCGTCCGTAAATCAGCGCGCCGCTGCCGCAGCCGCCCGACAAATCGCCAAAAATGAGGCCGCATCCAGCGCTGCGCCTCCAATCAAACCACCATCAATATCCTCACCGGCAAACAGGCCCGGCGCCGTCTCCGGCTTGACGCTGCCGCCGTAAAGCAAACGCACGGCGTCAGCCACCTCCGGAGCACAGCCCCGCAGGGCATGACGGATCGCGCCATGCACCTCGACCGCCTGCGCCACTGAGGCCGTACGGCCAGTGCCGATCGCCCATACGGGCTCGTAGGCGATCACCAATTGCGCCACGAGGTCCGCCCCCAACGACAGCACGGGCTCAAGCTGCGCCGAAATCACATCCAGCGTCTGGCCGCCTTCGCGCTCCTGCAGGGTTTCGCCCACACAAACGATCGGCGTCAATCCGCATGCCACGGCTCGCGCCGCCTTGGCAGCCACCCGTGCACTCGATTCGGCATGCCGCGCCCGCCGCTCCGAATGGCCGACAATCACGTAACGGCACCCGAACTCGGCGAGCATTCCACCGCTCACCTCCCCGGTGTACGCGCCCTCGTCCTGCTCGCTCAGATCCTGCGCGCCGAGGGCCACCGGCCCGTTCGTCAACGCATCGCCGACCTGCGCCAGATAGGGAAACGGGACGCAGAGCGCGGCATCAACACCTGCCGGCGCGCCCGCACAGACGGCCTGCGCCAGCGCTGCCGCCATGTCGCGCCGACCGTGCATCTTCCAGTTCCCAGCGACGAGTTTGGTGTTGGCGGTCATGAGCAGCACGCGGAAAAATCGGGCAATTCTAGCGGTTGCCGGGACGCACGGCAAACCACATTGCAGCCCGCGCCGTGTGCGCGAGCATCCGGCTCATCCTGATAAGCCATCTCCAACCGCGGCGCGCACCACGTCTGCCAGCGCATTGGCATGACGGTCGACCTCCGCGGCATCCACCCCCTCGACCATCACCCGCAACAAGGGCTCGGTCCCGGAGGGCCGTAGCAGCACTCGGCCACGCTCGCCCAGCGCCGCCTCGGCCGCCGTCTGAGCACTCGCGATGTCGCGGTCGGCGCGCCAGTCAAAACCGCTGCTCATGCGGACGTTGATCAATCGCTGCGGGTAGAACTGGAGATCCGCGCAGGCCTTGCCCAGCGTGATGTTCTGGGTGCGCAAAGCCGCCAGGACCTGCAACGCGGAGACAATCCCGTCGCCGGTGGTGTGGTGATTGAGGCAGATGATGTGGCCGGAATTCTCTCCGCCAACCCGCCAGCCACGCTCATGCATCATCTCCAGCACGTAGCGGTCGCCCACCTTGGCGCGCGCAAAAGGAACGCCGAGACGCCCGATCGCGTGCTCGAAGCCCAGATTGCTCATCAGCGTGCCGACCACCCCGTCGAGCCGACCGGCAGCCTTCATCGCCGCGGCGATCACGTAGATCAGCTTATCCCCATCGTAGATTTCGCCTGCGCCATCGACCATCATCAGCCGGTCGCCGTCCCCGTCGAGCGCGATCCCCAGCGCCGCCTTGTTGGCCAGCACGGCTGCCCGCAGATGCTCGGGCTGGGTCGCACCGACGCCCTCGTTGATGTTCAACCCATCCGGCGAGACCCCCACCGACACCACCTCGGCACCCAGCTCGTGCAGCACTTTGGGGGCGATGTGATAGGCCGCGCCGTGAGCACAATCGAGCGCGATCTTCATGCCGCGCAGGTCGAGCTCGTTGGGAAAAGTACTTTTGCAAAACTCGATGTAACGCCCGGCGGCATCCTCGATCCGGCGCGCCTTGCCCAGCCGGTCCGGCGCCGCGCACCCCATCGGCTCATCGAGATGGGCTTCGATCTCAAGCTCCACCGCATCCGGCAGTTTGGTGCCGCTGGCCGAGAAGAACTTGATCCCGTTGTCGTAGTACGGATTGTGCGATGCCGAAATCACCACCCCGGCCTGCAGACGCAACGCCCGGGTCAGGTAGGCCACCGCCGGGGTCGGCATCGGGCCGGCCAGCATCACGTCCACCCCCGCCGCGGAGAAACCCGCCTCAAGCGCCGCCTCAAGCAGATAGCCGGAAATGCGGGTGTCCTTGCCGATCAGTACCGCCGGACGCTCGCCCGGCGGCAGTTTCTCGCGCGCCACCAGGGTGACGCCCGCGGCGTAACCCAGCCGCATCACGAAGTCCGGCGTGATCGGCGCATCGCCCACCCGCCCGCGCACGCCATCGGTGCCGAAATACTTTCTGCTCATGCTCTTCCCATGTCCCGGTATGAAATCAGTGCATATTGCTTTTGCATTATGTCAGCCGCCCTCGCTTTGCGTCGTGGCATTGCTCACGCCGACGCGGGGTCGAGCGCCGCCAGCACCGCCAGGGCGTCGCGCGTCGCCGCCACATCGTGCACCCGCAACCAGCGGGCACCGCGCTGGACCGCCAGCGCCGCGGCCACCGCGCTGGCCACCAGACGCGCCTCGACCGGCTGACCGGTGATCGCCCCCAGCATCGACTTGCGCGACACCCCGGCCAGTACCGGATAGCGCGACGACAGCCGCCCCAGCGCATCGAACAGGGCGAGATTGTGCGCCAGCGTCTTGCCGAAGCCAAAGCCCGGATCGAGCATGATCCGCTCGCGCGCCACGCCCGCCCGTTCAAGCACATCGGCCCGCGCCGCCAGCGCCGCCGCCACCTCGCCGACCACATCGGCGTAGTTCGGCGCCTGTTGCATGGTGCGCGGCTCGCCCTGCATGTGCATCACGCACACGCCGACAGCGCTTCCCGCCACCGCCTCGACCGCCCCGTCCGCCTGCAGCGCGTTGATGTCGTTGATGAGCGCCGCGCCGGCGCGGATCGCCTCGCGCATCACCACCGGCTTGACGGTATCGACCGACACCGCCACCGCGCCGCCCGACAGGGCTTCGATCACCGGAATCACCCGATCCAGTTCTTCCTGCTCCGACACCGACCGCGCCCCCGGCCGCGACGACTCGCCGCCCACGTCAAGCATGTGCGCGCCCTCGCGGACCGCCTGTTCGGCACGGCGCAGGATGGCATCGCGCCGGTCGAGCAGCCCGTCGCCGGAGAAGGAGTCCGGGGTCACGTTGAGGATCGCCATGATGTGTGGCCGGCCGGTGTCGAAGCGATAGCCGGCGCACTGCAGCGCTGCGTTCATGCGTCGCCCGCCTCGGCGGGCGCAGCGGCCTGCGCCGCCATCATCGCCACACGACTGTCGGGCGTCTCCAGGCTGATCGGCCCGAGCGCGCCGCCGCGATAATCGCCCAGCAGGATCAGCGCGGCCTTGTCGAGATCAAGTACCCCACCCTTGCCCACGCAGCCCCGTCGCCGCGCCACCGCCTCGACCAGCGCCACGCCATCGAGACTGGCCGGATCGAGCTTGTAGCGCGCTGCCAGCAAAGCCGGATAGCGCGTTAGCAGGATGCTCCCCAGCACGGCCGCGACCTCGAATTCCGCCACCGCGTTCACCCCCACCGCATGACTCGCCGCCAGCATGAAGCCGTCGAGCTCGTAAGCAATTTTCGGCCACAGCATGCCCGGCGTATCGACCAGGTTCATGCTCGGGCTGATGTCGAGCCGCTGCTGCGATTTGGTCACCGCCGGCTCATCGCCCACCGCCGCGACCTTGCGCTTGAGCAAGCCGTTCATGAGGGTCGACTTGCCGACGTTGGGAATCCCCATGATCATCATCCGCAGCGGCTTGGTCCCGTCGTTGCGATGCGGCGCCAGCTGCCGGCACAGCGCCGGAACGCGGGCCAGGTCGCCCGTCTTCTTGCAGGAAATGGCCTCCGCCCGCACCCCCGCCATGGCGTTGAAGTGCAGCAGCCATTCCGCCGTCACCGCCGGGTCGGCCAGATCGGCCTTGTTGAGCAGTTTCAGACAAGGGCGCTGACGATGGAGGCGCAGTTCGTGGATCATCGGATTGGTGCTGGCGGCCGGCAGGCGCGCATCGACCACCTCGATCACCACATCGATTCTGGCCATGGTTTCGGCCGCCTTGCGGCGCGCCGAATTCATGTGCCCGGGAAACCACTGGATCGTCATAGACAGGTGTGCTGCAATTTGAATGCGCCGATTATCCCACTTTCGCCACCACCGTCGGGAGCGCCCCAGCCCGCCATGCGTTGCGCTGGATCGAGGGGCTCAGCAAAGTTGACTGGACAGTGGCGCAGAAACATGTATCGTGTCGGGGCGGTTGCATCAAGTCCTTGTTCTTGTGGTCTCTTCTGCGCAGCGTTGTCCAACGCTACAGTGTTTGAAAATTCCCCCGGTTTCATGCTTGGTCGCGTCTGCTGGCGGGCTTGCGCCCTGATTTTGTTTTTGATTGGAACACATAGAAATGAGCACTCAAACTGGCACCGTGAAATGGTTCAACGACTCCAAAGGCTTCGGCTTTATCACCCCCGATGGCGGCGGTGATGATCTGTTCGCCCATTTCAGCGAAATCCAGGGCAAGGGTTTCCGCACGCTGGCCGAAAACCAGCGCGTTGAATTTGAAGTCAAGACCGGCCCCAAGGGCCTGCAGGCCGCCACCATTCGCGCGGTCTGATCACGCTTGCTTCAAGAAAACGCGGCCAAGGCTGCGTTGGACTGCTGACAAAGCCCCTGCCGAAAGGCCGGGGCTTTTTGCTTTGATCGCCCCACCGGATGGACGACGCGCATGATCGACCTGTACTACTGGACCACCCCCAACGGCCATAAGATCACCCTCTTTCTGGAAGAGTCCGGCCTGCCCTACCGCATCACCCCGGTGAACATCGGTGCGGGCGAACAGTTCGCACCGGACTTCCTCGCCATCGCCCCCAACAACCGCATCCCGGCGATTGTCGATGCCATCCCGGCCGACGGCGGTGCGCCTCTGTCGCTGTTCGAGTCTGGCGCCATCCTCCTCTATCTGGCGGAAAAGACCGGGCAATTCATCCCGGCCGACCTGCGCGGACGCGCCGAGGTACTGCAATGGCTGTTCTGGCAGATGGGCGGGCTGGGGCCGATGGCCGGTCAGAATCACCACTTCGTCCAGTACGCACCCGAGCGCATCCCCTACGCCATGGAGCGCTACGTGAAGGAAACCGCGCGGCTGTACGCGGTGCTCGATACCCGCCTGGCGAACCGTCCATTCGTTGCCGGCGACGACTACAGCATTGCCGACATGGCCTGCTACCCGTGGATCGTGCCGCACGCGCGCCAGCAGCAGGAGCTCGCCCGTTTCCCGCACCTGCAGCGCTGGTTCGAGGCCATCGCCGCCCGCCCGGCCACCGTGCGCGCCTACGCGCTCGCGCAGACAATCAACCCCGGTCCGGTGATGAACGACGCGGCCAAGAAAGTGATGTTCGGGCAGGACGCCGACACCGTCGCCCGCCACAAATGAAAAAACGGGGCGCCAGCTGACGCCCCGTCGAGCAACAACCCACTCGCCACTCAGTCCGCAACCGCGCGCGAGAAAAGCATCTGCCCCCGGTCGGCATCCACCCGGATCACATCCCGGGGACCGAACTGCCCTTCCAGGATCGCCTTGGCGAGCGGATTCTCGATCCGCTCCTGAATCGCGCGCTTGAGCGGTCGCGCGCCGAACACCGGGTCAAAGCCGGCCTCCGCCACCGCCACCACGGCAGCGTCGGTGATCTCCAGCCCCATCTCCAGACGCGCCAGACGCTTCTGCAGATACTGCAGCTGGATGCGCGCGATGTTGGCGATGTTCTTCTCGTCCAGGCTGTGGAAGACCACGACCTCGTCGATCCGGTTGATGAATTCCGGGCGGAAGTAAGTCTTCACCTCGGCCATCACCGCCAGCTTGATCACGCCGTAGTCGTCCCCCTGCATCTGCTGGATCATCTGGCTGCCCAGGTTGGAGGTCATGACGATCACGGTGTTCTTGAAGTCCACCGTGCGGCCCTGACCATCGGTCATGCGACCGTCGTCGAGCACCTGCAGC
>JAGRFO010000161.1 GCA_020446005.1 Rhodocyclaceae bacterium
ATCACCTGCACGGTCTTGCCCAGATACTCGCCGCGGCGCTCTTTCTTGAGCACCGATTCGTAGATCTGGCCGGTGGTGAAGTTGTTGCGCTTGGACATCTTGGCGCTGGTGAAGCGCTCGTAGTGGCCCAGGTCCAGATCGGTTTCCGCGCCGTCTTCGGTGACGAACACCTCGCCGTGCTGGAAGGGGCTCATGGTGCCCGGATCGACGTTAATGTACGGATCAAGTTTGAGATGGGTCACGCGGATGCCACGTGACTCCAGGATGGCGCCCAAGGAAGCGGCCGCGATGCCCTTGCCCAGGGAAGACACGACACCGCCAGTTACGAAGACATACTTGGTCATGGAGATGGCTGCAGCGGGAAAGCGCAATGATAGCCGAAAAGGCGTGCCGCTCAAACCGCGCGACGCAGCTTCGACGGCCGCTCCGGAGGGCCGCGCGAGACATGCCAACGTATTCGAATCAGCGGATAAAAGTCTGATTGATCTCGCGAAAAACATCGTTGCCCGCACGGCCCAGCCACTCGAAAGCGACCATCTCGCGCGACACGATGACGGCGCCGGCGGCGCGCATCCGGGCCGTCGCCAGTGCCATGTCGGCGGGCGCGCGCGAGCCGACGGCATCCTCCACCACGAACACGGCCTTCCCCTCGCCAAGCAGATCGAGCACGGTCTGCAGCACGCACACATGGCTTTCGGTCCCGCACACCACCACCTGCGGGCGCTGCGCCACCGCGGTCGATGCCAGGCAGCCGTCCGCCACCGCCGAGAAGTGAATCTTGTCGACCCGCGTCGCGCCCTCGCCCGCCGCCAGCACCTCGGCCGCCGAGGGTCCGAGCCCCGCCGGATACTGCTCGGTGATGACGCAGGGCACGCCGAGCCGCGCGGCGATCTTCATCAGCCACACCGCGTTGGCGAGCACCGTTCCGCCATCGCGGATGACCGGCAGCAGGCCGGCTTGCAGGTCGATCACCAGCAGGCTCGAACGGGCGGCGTCGATGCGCGCATGTGCGTGGCTCACTGGTCGAGCTCCTGGCGGTTACGGTAGCCGTCGAGCGCTTCCGGATTGGCCAACGCCTCGACGTTCTTGACCGGCCGGCCATGCACCACGTTGCGCACCGCCAGTTCAACGATCTTGCCGCTGCGGGTGCGCGGAATGTCGCCCACCGCCACCACCCGGGCGGGCACGTGGCGCGGCGTGGTGTTGGCGCGGATGGTCTGCTTGATCCTGTCGATCAAGGCATCGTCAAGCTTGACGCCATCGCGCAATTTGACGAACAGCACCACGCGCACATCGTCTTGCCAGTCCTGGCCAATCACCAGCGATTCGAGGATCTCGTCGAGCTTTTCCACCTGACGATAGATTTCGGCGGTGCCAATGCGCACCCCGCCGGGATTGAGGGTGGCATCGGAGCGACCGTGAATGATCAGCCCGCCGTGCGCGGTGATCTCGCAGAAGTCGCCATGACACCAGATGCCCGGGAAGCGCTCGAAATAGGCGGCGTGGTATTTGGCGTTGTCGGGGTCGTTCCAGAAGCCGATCGGCATCGCCGGAAACGGCCGGGTGCACACCAGCTCGCCCTTCTCCCCGCGCACCGGACGACCCTCGTCGTCAAACACCTCGACCGCCATCCCCAGCCCCTTGCACTGGATCTCGCCGCGCCACACCGGCAGCGCCGGGTTGCCGAGCACGAAACAGGACAGGATGTCGGTGCCGCCGGAGATCGACGACAGGCACACGTCGCGCTTGATCGCGTCATACACGTAGTCGAAACCTTCGGGCACCAGCGGGCTGCCGGTGGACATGATGCTGCGCACCGAGCTCAGGCGATGGCTGTCGATCGGGCGCCGACCGAGCTTGGCGAGCTGGTCGATGAACTTGGCCGAGGTGCCGAACTGGGTCATCCGCTCGGCGTCGGCGAAATCGAACAGGATGTCGCCCGAATCGATGAAGGGCGAACCGTCGTAGAGCAGCACCGTGGCGCCCACCGCCAGACCCGACACCAGCCAGTTCCACATCATCCAGCCGCA
>JAGRFO010000162.1 GCA_020446005.1 Rhodocyclaceae bacterium
CCGACGAACATCTCGACGAAATCGGAGCCAGAGATGCTGAAGAACGGCACCTTGGCTTCGCCGGCAATCGCCTTGGCGAGCAGCGTTTTACCAGTACCCGGGGAACCGACCATCAGCACGCCGCGCGGAATCCGGCCGCCGAGCTTCTGGAATTTGGAGGGGTCGCGCAGAAAGTCGACCAGTTCGGAGACTTCCTCCTTGGCTTCGTCGCAGCCGGCCACGTCGGCGAAGGTCACCACGTTGGCGCTCTCGTCGAGCATCCGCGCCTTGGACTTGCCGAAGGAGAACGCGCCGCCGCGCCCCCCGCCCTGCATCTGGCGCATGAAGAAAATCCACACCCCGATGAGCAGCAACATCGGGAACCACGACACGAAGATACTCATGAAGAAGGATTGCTCTTCTTCCGGTTTGGCGGCGGTCACATCAACACCGTAGCGCATCAGGTCCGACACCATCCACAGATCCTGCGTGCCCGGGGTGTAGACCACCACGCTGCGCCCGTCCTGGGTGGTGGCGCGCACCACGCGCCCGTCGATCACCACCTTGGAGATCCGGCCGGCCTTGGCGTCCTGCATGAACTGGGAGTAATCCAGCGTGTTTTGCGCCAGTTGGCGGTTGTTGAACTGGTTGAAAACGGTCATCAGGACGACGCCGATCACCATCCAGATCGCAAGATTTTTGAAGAGATTGTTCAACGCAACTTCCTTGAAGGCCCGACAGGGGCACCGAAAAGCTGACCCATTCTATTAGCGAACGTTCCCGCAGGTAAAGCCATCGCCGCCATCGCCACAGACTATCGCGGCTTGCGCCCGAGGCCGAGCAGAAACACTTCCGTGCTGCGGTCGCGCGAGGCGGCCGGCTTCCTGACCACCACCGATTTGAAGACCTCGCCCATGCGGCGGCGGAATTCATCGAAGCCGCTGCCCTGGAACACCTTGACCAGAAAATTGCCATCGACTTTCAGCTGGTCTTCGGCAAATTGCAGCGCCAGCTCGCACAGCCCGATCGCGCGCGCCTGATCAGCGGTGGCCACACCGGAGATATTGGGGGCCATATCCGAAATCACAAGGTCCACCGCACACCCATCCAGCGCCGATTCCAGCCGGGCGAGCACCGCGTCGTCCTGAAAATCGCCCTGAATGAATTCCATCCCCGCCACCGGGGCGACCTCCAGCAGGTCGAGCGCAAACACCCGGCCCTGCGCGCCCACCCTGGCCGTCGCCACCTGACTCCACGAGCCGGGCGCCGCGCCCAGATCGACCACCACCATGCCGGGGCGCAGCAGGTGATCGCGCTCGTCAATCTCCTTGAGCTTGAACGCCGCGCGGGCGCGATAACCGGCGGCCTTCGCCTGCTGGACGAAAGGGTCATTCACATGCTCGCGCATCCATGCCTTGCTGGTCTTGCTACGCTTCATCGGAGTAGAATCACGGCCTTTTTGTAGTGGATCGAGATCATGACTGAACTGACGCCCGTTCGGCGGCGCGCCCTGCGCGCCCAAGCCCACCACCTCCATCCGGTGGTCAGCATCGCGGGCAATGGTCTGAGTGCGTCGGTGGTGGCTGAAATCGAGCGCAACCTGAATGCCCACGGCCTGATCAAGGTCCGCGTGTATGGCGAGGAACGGAGCGAGCGCGCCATCCTGATGGAACGCATCTGCGCCCAGACCACCTCGGTTCCGGTCCAGCACATTGGCAACATCCTCGTGCTGTGGCGCGAGAAACCGGAAGACGCGCCCCCCAAAACCGTCGCCCAAAAACCCGCCCCGCGCGCTGCCCAAGCGACGCCAAAGCGGCCGGCCGCCCCGCGCGCCCGTCAATCTCGGCCGGGCAACCGCAGCACTTCGGGCGGCCCGGCGCGCCGCAGCGCAGGCAATCTGGCCCGACGCGGCTGAGCGTTCGCCCGGCTAGCGGGTGGGCACCGAACCCGCCCGCCAGACGACGTACACGCCGAGCAGGCTCTGGCACAGGTAGAGCATGCTCGACACGCCGTGCCACGTCCCAAACTGATCGCGCAGCGGCCCCGCCATCACCCCGCCGGGGCCGGCCTGCGCCTTCAAATCCGCCATGATCGGCGCGACCACGAACAGTCCCACCATGCCCAGCGCCAGCATCACGCCGACCGCGCCCAGCACCCGCACCGGCAATCCATGGCCGCGACTCATCCACTGCATCACGAGCACCACGATCGCGCAGCCCACCCCGAGCCAGCCGACAGCACCGAACATTTTGCCGGCCAGCGCGCCGGCCTGCATGCGATCGTCCAGCCCGGCGAACAGAACCGGCACCGCGAGGTAGCCAATCGCCCACAAGGCGCCGACCCACGCGGTCAGTAGCACGCGCTGAAGCGCGGCCACCGGCAGCCCCGTCATGGCGGCGCGCTCAAACGTAGCGCACGTCGACGATTTCGTACTCGCGAATCCCGCCGGGCGCCTGCACCTCGGCGACATCGCCGGCATACTTGCCGATCAGCGCGCGCGCAATCGGCGAACTGACGGAGATCTTGCCCTGCTTGATGTCGGCTTCGTCGTCGCCGACGATCTGGTAGGTCACCTCGGTGTCGTTGTCGAGGTCTTCCAAGTCGACGGTGGCGCCAAACACGCAGCGGCCGTCGGCATCGAGCAGCTTCGGGTCGATGATCTGGGCGTTGCTGAGCTTGCCTTCGACCTCCTTGATGCGCCCTTCGATGAAGCCCTGGCGCTCCTTGGCGGCGTCGTATTCGGCGTTCTCGGACAAATCGCCGTGCGAGCGCGCCTCGGCAATGGCGGCGATCACGTCGGGGCGATCGACGGTCTTGAGTCGGTGCAGTTCCTGGCGCAGCAGTTCGGCCCCGACAAGGGTCAGCGGAATCTTGTTCATGGCGGTCAGTTCAGTTCGGCGTGCAGGGTTTGCAGCGCATAGACTTCGAGTTGATCGAGATGCTGCAGGCCCATGCACGCGGCGTGGGCGCCTTCGATGGTGGTGTAGGCGGTCAGCTTGGCGGCCAGCGCGCTGGTGCGGATCGAACGCGAATCGGTGATCGCCTGACGGCGCTCCTCGACGGTGTTGATGACCAGCGAGATCTCCTTGTTCTTGATCATGTCGACCACGTGCGGGCGACCTTCATTGACCTTGTTCACCGGCGTCACCGGCAGGCCGGCCGCGGCCAGCGCGCCGGCGGTCCCGCGGGTGGCCACCAGCCCGAAGCCCTGATCGTGCAGCAGCTGCGCGACCTCGATGGCCGCCGGGCGGTCAGTCTGCTTGACGCTGATGAAAGCCGTGCCACTCTTGGGCAGGCGGATGCCGGCGGCCAGTTGCGACTTGACGAAAGCCTCGGCAAAAGTCCGCCCCACCCCCATCACCTCGCCGGTCGATTTCATTTCCGGCCCGAGGATGGTGTCCACGCCGGGGAACTTGTTGAACGGGAACACCGCCTCCTTGACCGCGTAGTACGGCGGCACGACCTCGCCGGCAACCCCCTGCTCGGCCAGCGAGCGGCCGGCCATGCAGCGCGCGGCGATCTTGGCCAGCGGCAGCGAGCAGGCCTTGGAGACGAAAGGCACGGTGCGCGAGGCGCGCGGGTT
>JAGRFO010000163.1 GCA_020446005.1 Rhodocyclaceae bacterium
ATCGGTGTCGACGTCGAACGCCAGAATCATGCCTTGCTGGCGCAGGTGGGGCACTGTGGGGTGGTGGGCGAAGGCGGCGCTGGCGTGCTGGCCGAGCTGCGCGGCGCGGCCGCGGTTGGCGGTGAGCACGTCGTCGGCGGCGAAGATGTCGAGCGTCGCCAGCGCGGCGCGGCAGGCCAGCGGGTTGCCGGTGTAGGAGTGCGAGTGCAAAAAGCCGCGAGTGAGGTCGTCGTGATAGAAGCAGTCGAAGATTTCGTCGCGGGTGAGCACCAGCGACAGCGGCAGGTAGCCGCCCGAAATGCCTTTCGAGAGGCACAGGAAGTCCGGCCAGATGCCGGCCTGCTCGCAGGCGAAAAAGGTGCCGGTGCGGCCGCAGCCGACGGCGATTTCGTCGGCGATGAGGTACACCTCGAACTGGTCACACAGCTCGCGTGCGCGGCGCAGGTAGTGCGGGTGGTACATGACCATGCCGGAGGCGCCCTGCACCAGCGGTTCGACGATCAGTGCGGCGATTTCGTGGTGGTGATGTTCGAGGTGGCGGGCCAGCGCCTGGGCAGCGCGTTCGGCCACGTCTTCGGCCGATTCGCCGGGCTCGGTGGCGCGCGCGTCGGGGCTGGGCACGGTGAGGCCGCTGCGCACCAGCGGGGCGTAGGCGTCGCGGAACAGGGCGACGTCGGTCACCGCCAGCGCGCCGACGGTTTCGCCGTGGTAGCTGCCGGCCAGACTGAGGAAACGGCTCTTGCCGGTTTCGCCCTGATTGCGCCACGCGTGCATACTCATCTTGAGCGCGATCTCGGTCGCCGAGGCGCCGTCGGAGGCGTAGAACGCATGGCCGAGCGCGCCGCCGGTGAGCGTCGACAGCCGCTCCGACAGCTCGACCACCGGGCGGTGGGTGAAGCCGGCGAGCATGGCGTGTTCGAGTGTTTCGAGCTGCTCGCCGATGGCGTCGTTGATGCGCGGATTGCAGTGGCCGAAGAGGTTGACCCACCACGAACTGATGCCGTCGATGAAGCGTCGCCCGTCGGTGTCTTCGAGCCAGATCCCATCGCCGCGCACCAGCGGCACCAGCGGCAGGGTTTCGTGGCGCTTCATTTGCGTACACGGATGCCAAACGGCACGCCGGGAGCGATCGAGGAGGCTGGACGAAGTCATGGCGGGGCGCGGAATAAGGCAGTGACGGGCAATGGTCCGGGATCGGCGCAGGGCTGTCAAACCGCCGCGAAGCGCGTGGGGTCGGGGGTATTTGCTACCATCGCGAAGATTGCCCGACCATCACCGAAAGCCTGCCGCCATGCGTTTTGTGATCTCCCCCGCCAAGTCGCTTGACTACGACACCCCGCCGCCCACCCGGCGCCACACGATGCCGGAATTTCTGGATCAGTCGGCCGAGCTGATCGACGTGCTGCGCGCGTATACGCCGGCGCAGATCGCCGATCTGATGCATCTGTCGGACACCCTCGCGGCGCTCAATGTGGCGCGCTACGGCGCGTGGTCGCGCCCGTTTACGACGAAGAACGCCAAGCCCTGCGCGTTTGCCTTCAATGGCGATGTGTATGACGGGCTGGACGCCGGCTCGCTCGACGCGGGCGGTATCGATTACCTGCAGACCCATCTGCGGATTCTGTCCGGCCTCTACGGGGTGTTGCGCCCGCTCGACCTGATGCAGCCCTACCGGCTGGAGATGGGCACTCGGCTGGCGACGCCGCGCGGCAAGAATCTGTATGCCTTCTGGGGGGATGGGCCGACGGCGGCGATCAACGCCGAACTGGCCAAGGCCAAAACCGCTGTGCTGGTGAATCTGGCCTCGGAGGAGTATTTCAAGGTGATTCATGCCGATGCGGTCGCCGGGCGAATCGTGACGCCGGTGTTCGAGGACTGGAAGGGCGGTCGCTACAAGGTGATCAGTTTCTACGTCAAGCGTGCGCGGGGCTTGATGGTGCGCTACGCGATCGACCAGCGACTCAAGGCGGTGGACGGGCTGAAGGGCTTCGACCGCGACGGCTATGCCTTCGACGCGGCGGCGTCGGAAGAAAATCGCTGGGTGTTCCGCCGTCGCGCGGCTTAGTCAGGAGCCAACATGGCGGTCAGGATCAGTTGCAATTTCGACAGCGGCAGCATCGAGGTGGTGAGCGCGGCGTCACCGGACGCGATTCGACTGCGATTGCGTGCCGACAACGCGTCGGATTTCTACCAGTGGTTTCACTTCCGCGTGCATGACGCCGCCGGGACAGACCTGCGGATGGTGTTCGAGAATGCCGCCGGTGCGGCCTTTCCCGATGGCTGGCCGGGGTATCGCGCGGTGGCGTCCTACGACCGCCGCCACTGGTTCCGGGTGGACGACACGCGCTACGAAAACGGCGCGTTGATTGTCGCCCACCGCCCCGAGCGTGACATCGTCTATTACGCCTACTTCGAGCCCTACGCGCAGGAGCGCCACCTCGACCTGCTCGGCCGGGCGGCCAACTCGCCCTTCGCCAAAGTCTATTCGCTGGGCAGCACGGTGGAGGGGCGCGAGGTGGATGTGGTGCAGGCCGGCCGGCCGGAGGGCGTGCCGGTGTGGATCGTCGCCCGTCAGCACCCCGGCGAGACGATGGCCGAGTGGTTTGCCGAAGGCTTGCTGGAACGGCTGCTCGATGCGGCCGACCCGATGGCGCGGCGGATTCGTGAGCACGCCTGCGTCTACATCGTGCCCAACATCAATCCCGATGGCGCGGTGCACGGTAATCTGCGCACCAACGCGGCGGGGGCCAATCTCAACCGCGAATGGCGTTCGCCCAGTGCCGAGCGTAGCCCCGAAGTGCTGCACGTGCGCAATCGCATGGAGCGCACCGGCTGCGCGCTGTTTCTCGACATCCACGGCGACGAGTCGATCCCCTACGTGTTCATCGACGGATCGGAGATGGTGCCTGGCGTGTCCGCGGCCACGGTGGCGCAGCAAGCGGTCTTTCTTGACTCATTGGCCGAGGCCAGCCCCGACTTCCAGACCACCGTGGGCTACACCCCCGGGCGCTACGGCGATGAGATGCTGTCGCTCGCCAGCAAGTGGGTGGCGCATCGCTTCGATTGCGTGTCACTGACGCTGGAGATGCCGTTCAAGGACAACGCCCTGCTGCCGGACCCGCTCACCGGATGGAACGGCGCGCGCAGCAAACGGCTGGGCGCGGCGATGCTTCAGCCGATCCTCAAGCATCTGAGCGTCGGCTGAAGCAGGTCGCGTGGCTTAGGCGTGGGCGCTCAGGTGCAAACGCTGGGCAAGCCACCCGGCGGCGGCATGGTAGGCCTGCGCGATCGCATGGCCGCCGTCGGCGATCATTTCGCTCATCGCCTGTTCGCGCAACTGGTGGGCGCGTTCGACATAGAAATGCACTTCGTGCTCGGTTTTGATGAGGTTGCTCTCTGTTGGGAGATTGGGGGTATGCGTCATGCTGTTCTCCTGTTGTCTGACCGGAAACCACTTGTGCTGGCAGCCGGCAAGAGGCACTCTACGCAGGTTGTTGCGCTGCAACAAACGAGAATATGTTGCGTGACGCTTAAGTTTTTCTAATCTGAACCATGGTCCAGTCGCTCCCACCCCTCCAGTCGCTGCGGGTTTTCGAGTCCGCCGCCCGGCATCTGAGCTTCAAGCGCGCGGCGGAAGAATTGCACGTCACCCCGGCCGCGGTGAGCCAGCAGATCAAGGCGCTGGAGTCACACCTCGACATCGTTTTGTTCATTCGCCACCCGCGCGGGCTGGCGCTGACCGAGGCCGGTCGGCAGATGTGGCCGATGATCAACGCCGGGATGACGCAGCTTGCCGCCGGGGTCGAGGCTGCCCGCGCCGGCATCGAAGCGCCGCAACTGCGGGTCACCGTGCCGCCGGCCTTTGGCGCGCGCTGGCTGGTGCATCGCCTGCAGGGATTCACCGCCGCCAACCCGGATATCGACTTCACCCTCAATACGGCGCTGACCACCGTCGACGGCTCCGCTACCGACGTCGATGCGTCGGACCTGCTGGCGCTGCGCGAGGGCGATGCCGACGTCGAGGTGCGCTTCGGGCATGGCCACTATCCGGGGATGCGCGCCGATCTGGTCACCAAGGTGCGCTATGTGCCGGTGTGTCATCCCGATCTGCTGAGCGGCGAGCATCCGCTGCGCACCCCGGAGGATCTTCGGTTCCATACCCTGATCCATGACAACACCGCCCTCGATCGTTCAGAGCGGGTCAGTTGGAGCGACTGGTTGAGCGCCGCCGAGGTGAGCGGGGTGGACGCCTCGCGGGGGCCGCATTTCTCCAACTCCAATCTCGCGCTGGAAGCGGCCATGGACGGGCTGGGGGTCGCCCTGGCGGTGGACCCGCTGGTCGACCGTGACATTGCGCAGGGCCGGCTGACCATGCCCTTCACGGTGGCGATGAAGTCACGCTATGCCTACTACGTGGTGTCGCGCGAGGACATCGCTCAGCGTGCCTCGGTGGTGCGTTTTCGCGAGTGGCTGCTGGCGTCGATCTAGAATGCAGCCATCAGACGAGGGGGGCACGCTCATGGAATCGCGCATCGAAGCGCTCGAAATCAAGCTGATGCACGCCGAGGATCAGCTCGAAAGCCTCAATCTCACGGTCTATCGCCAGCAGCAGCGCATCGAATGGCTGGAGGGGCAGTTCAAGGCCATGCGCGAGCAGATCGCCGCCGGCGGCCGCTCCGAGACACGCCGGCCGGAGGATGAAATCCCCCCGCATTACTGAGGCGCGGCTTCCAGCGGACCGCTCAGGCGGTCAAAGTCGCGCGGCGCCACGTACTGCAGCAGCTCCTTGCCCTCGCTATCGACGATCACGTCCAGCCCCTTGGCCGGATAGAGCAGGTGGGTTTGATGGTCGTTGGCGGCGATCTGCCGTGCCGGCGCGCCGAAGCGGGTGGTCACCGCGTCGAGGTCCAGATTCACCGTCGGGATGAAGCTCAGCGCCTGAATCGGCAGCGTCAGTGCGGTGGCCAGGTCGGCGGCGGAGAGGGTGGATTTGACGGTGGTCGATTCCATGAACTCGCGTTTGGCCGCGCGCGACAGCATGCCCGCGAGCTGGTCGGCGTCGATCGCCGCGGTCGCCACCAGCTTGCCGGTGATGAAGCCGGCGTGCGCGCTCGCCACGTAAGCCTCCAGCGCGCCGGCCTCGCTGCGGGTGCCAACGATGGCGATCTCCACGTCCGGTCCGAACGCCGCTTTCAGGTCGGCCAGCGTGCTCTGGTTGAGCGTCAGCCCGAACACCCGGCTGTTGCCGTCAGGCAGCGCTTCGATGTTCCACGGCAGGCGCTGCTGCTGCTCGACCAGCGCCTCCGGCGCGGGCATGAACAGCATCGGCACGACGACCGCCGCGATAACGAGAGAGATGATGGCGACGACAAGTTTCATGGGGGTTCGGCCGGCTGGCGACCGTGGCGGTTAAGATGGAAGCCCGATTGTCGCCCGAGCGCCCCGCCGACTGCAAAGCGGATGCGCCACGGCGATGCCCGCCAGACACGGAGACGCGCCATGCACGACGACAATGCCGACCCGCCGCAGTGGAGCACGGTGGTGGCGGCCAACTTCAACACCCTCAACCTGGCCGCGCCGGGGCGTCGCTTCTATCCCAATCAGGATCCGTGGTCCGAGCGCGAGTACCACAAAAAGACGCGCTGGCTGGGCGAGCAGATCCGCCGGTTGAATCCCGACATTGCCGCCTTCGAGGAGGTCTGGGACGCCTCCGCGCTGGCCGATGCCGTCAAGGCCAGCCGGCTGCGCTATCCCGAACTCCATGCGCCGGGCGCGGAGCAGGGCGCACAGGGCACCCCGCGGGTCGCGCTGGTGACGCGGCTGGCGGTGGAGTCGGTCGAGTCACTGGTCGATTTTCCCGGCGGGATGGCCGTCGCGGTACCCGAACTCGATCCGGCAACGCGCTTCGAGCGCCCGGTGCTGCATGCCACCCTGCGGGTGCGCAAAGGCCCGGCCGTGCATGTGCTGGTGGTGCATCTGAAAAGCAAACGGCCGAAATTCCTGACCGATGCCGAGGGGCGCTCGCTCGAAGACCGTGACGATCCGCGCGTCCAGGCGCGCGCCACGCTGCGCTCGCTGATCATCCGGGGGGCCGAGGCGGCGGCCTTGCGGGTGCGGGTGGTCGAGCTGCTGCACCGCACCCGCGACCCGCTGATCCTGATGGGCGACCTCAACGACGGGCCGATGGCCGTCACCAGCCAGATCATCGCCGCCACCAGCGCCATCGCCTACGACCGCAGCGCCCGCGACACCGCGTTGTTCCACGCCTACGACGTGCAGAGCGGCCAGGCGCTGCGCAAGGACGTGGCCTACACCCACGTGCATCAGGGCACACCGGACCTGCTCGACCAGATCTGGGTGTCGGAGGAATTCGTCGCCGGCAGCCGCTACGCGATCGGTGACGTGCGGCGGGTGGACTACTTCAACGATCACATCCACGAGGCGCGCGATGGGCTGCGCTCCGACCACGGCTTCGTGCGCGCGCTGCTGCGGGTGCGCCAGGAAGCGCGCAGGGCTTAGACCGTGAGCGCCACCACCTTGAGCGGCGGATTGTCGTCAAAGCTCGGGAAATCGCCATCCGGCGCGATCCACTTTGCGTCGACGATCGGTCGTCCAGCCTTGCGCGCGCTGCGTTCGAGCTGGTCGAGCCAGGCGCCACGATCGGCCTTGGCGGCGTTGTTGCAGCAGATCAGGGTGCCACCCGGCGCGGTGGCGAGCAGCGCCGGCTTGAACAGCGCCGGGTAGTCGTTCACTGTGTCGACGACCCCGAACGGGCTCTTGGCGTAGGCCGGCGGATCGAGGAAGACCACGTCGAAGCGGGTTTCCTTGAGCTCCGGAAATGCCGGCATGCGCTTGCCGCGCACGCGGGTGGGCTGGCCGATGCCGGCCAGCTGGCGCAGGGCGGGGAAGACGTCGCTCTTGATGAAGCGCGGGCGATGCGGCAAGGCGTTGAGGCGGGCGTTCTCCTTGCCGATCTTGAGCGCGGATTCGGCAAAATCCACGTTCATCACAAACGCCGCGCCGGCCTTGCCGGCCGCCGTGCCGACCCCGCAGGTGTAGGCGAACAGGTTGAGCAGCGACTTGCCTGCGACGATCTGCATCACATGGCGACGCGCCGCGCGCAGGTCGAGAAACAGCCAGGGATCCTGCCCCGCGTGGCGCGCCTGAATGCTGTGCTTGACGCCCATTTCGCTGGCCACCCGCGGCGCGCTGGCGACCGCCGCGGCGGTGTCGTCGAGGGCATTGGCGATGCGCGAATTGGCGCGGCTGCGATCGTTGTAGACCAGCGTGAGCTCGGGCAGCGCGCTGGCGTAGTAGTGCTGCAGGGCGCCGAGCGCGGCATCGTCGAGCGGGGTGTGAAAGCTCTGCACCAGCAGCAGGTCGCCGTAGCGGTCGACGGTCAGCCCGTCGGCGCCCTCGGCGCTGCCGTGAAACAGGCGGTAGCAGTCGGTGTTTTCGCCATGAAGGCGCTCGATCAGCGCGCGGCGCGCGCCAAGTGCGGTATCGAGATGGGTGACAAGAGCGGCGTGCAGCACGGAAGTGTCCTTACAAAAACCGTGCGTGGCACGGACCGAGCGATGGTATCGCATGGTGGACGAAACCATGGCCGCCGCCTGCGGTCGACCCTGCGTTTGCGGGGAGGAATGCTGATGACGCGGATTCGATTCGGTCGGTTTGTGCTGGCGTGGGCGGTGGCGCTGCTGGCGGCTGCGGGGTGGGCGGGGCCGAGCGTGGTGTCCGGCGCGATCCGCGTCGACACCGTGGCGGCCGGGCTCGACACGCCCTGGGCGCTGGCCTTCCTGCCCGATGGGCGGATGCTGGTCAGCGAGCGCCCCGGCCGGCTGCGCGTGATCGGGGTGAATGGCGACATTTCCGCGCCGGTCCGCGGGGTGCCGCCGGTGCATGCGGTCGGGCAGGGCGGCTTGCTGGACGTGGTGCTCAGCCCGGACTTCGTGCATGACCGGCGCATCTACTTCAGCTTTGCGCAATCGACCGGGGCCGGCGCGCGGACCGCGGTGGCGCGCGCGGTGCTGGATGCCGACGCGCTGACGCTGACCGATGTGCACATCGTCTTCGGTCAGCTCGACGATCCGCCCGGCGGCTACCACTTCGGCTCGCGCCTGGCCTTTGCGCTCGACGGCACGCTGTTCATCACTCTTGGCGAGCGCAACGCCTATCGCGACGCGGCGCAGGATCTTGCCAGCCATCTGGGCAAGATCGTGCGCGTTGATGCCGATGGCCGGGTGCCGGCGGACAATCCCTTCATCGGTCGCGTCGGGGTGCGGCCGGAAATCTGGTCCTACGGGCATCGCAACGTGCAGGGCGCGGTCATCGATCCGGTGAGCGGTGCGCTGTGGACTCACGAACACGGCCCGCAGGGCGGGGATGAACTCAATCAGCCGCCGGCTGGCGCCAACCACGGCTGGCCGGTGATCACCTATGGCCGCGAATACGTCACCGGCGGCGCCATCGGCGAGGGGGTGGCGCGCGCCGACGTGGAACCGCCGCGTCATCAATGGACGCCCTCGATCGCGCCCTCCGGGATGGCCATCTACGCCGGCGCGCTGTTCCCCGGCTGGCAGGGCGATGTGTTGGTTGGTTCGCTCAAGTTCGGCACCTTGCACCGCTTGCGTCGCGATGGTGGGCGGGTCGTCGGCGAGGAGGTCTTGCTGGCCGGGGTGACGCGGCGCATTCGCGACGTGCGCCTGGGGCCGGAGGGGGCGGTGTATGTGCTGGACGAATCCGGCGGGCGGGTGCTGCGCCTGTCGCCGCGCTGAGGCTCAGTCGCTCGGCGGGTCGAGGTAAGCGATCAAGGTGGCGCACAGGCGCTCGACCTCGATCGGCTTGGCGAGGTGGTCGTTCATGCCCGCCTCAAGACAGCGCCGACGGTCTTCCGCGAAGGCGTTGGCGGTGAGCGCGACGATCGGGGTCGCGCGGTTGGGCCCCTCGGCGCGGATCGACCGGGTGGCGTCGAGCCCGTTCATGACCGGCATCTGGATGTCCATCAGGATCAGGTCGTAGCGCGCGCGGTTGGCGAGGTTGACCGCGGCCTGACCATCTTCGGCCTGATCGACGAGC
Organism: Rhodocyclaceae bacterium; assembly: GCA_020446005.1. Lineage (GTDB taxonomy): Bacteria > Pseudomonadota > Gammaproteobacteria > Burkholderiales > Rhodocyclaceae > Nitrogeniibacter. Next base: position 9,079 of record JAGRFO010000163.1, read on the forward strand.
AGCCCGTTGCGCTTGAGGATGGCGTTTGCAACGTGGCGGTTGAGCGGTTCGTCCTCGACCAGCAGGATGCGCTTGCCGGCGTGCTGGTCGCGCAGGCGCTGCTCGGCGCAGGCCTCTGTGTCCACTGTCGGCTCCGGCGCCGCCTCGGCGCGTGTCAGGCACACCGTGAACCAGAAAGTGCTGCCCTGCAGGGGGTTGTTGGCGATGCCGATCTCGCCGCCCATCAGGTTGACCAGCCGTTTGCTGATCGCCAGACCCAGCCCGGTACCGCCGTACTGGCGGGTGGTCGAGCTGTCGGATTGCTCGAAGGGGGAGAACAGCCGCGCCTTGGCCTCCTCTGAAATGCCGATGCCGTTGTCGGTGATCTTGACTTTGAGGACCAGTGCCTGGGCGTCTTCTTCGGCGATGCGCAGGCGCACCACGATCTCGCCCTCGGCGGTGAACTTGATGGCGTTGTCGGTCAGGTTGAGCAGCACCTGGCCGAGCCGCAGCGGATCGCCCATCAGGGGCGTCTCGCCGAGCGCGGGGTCGAGCTCGATGCGTAGTTGCAGCTTCTTGGTCTCGACCTTGTGGTTCAGCACCGTGGTGAGGGTACGGATCACGTCGTTGAGCACGAAGGGGTGGTGCTCCAGGGTCAGCCGGTCGGCCTCGATCTTCGAGATGTCGAGAATGTCGTTGATGATCTGGAGGAGGTGGCGCGAAGCCTTTTGCGCCTTGTCGAGCTGGGCTTTCTGGCGGGGATCGTCGCTGCGCCGCGCCACCAGGTCGATCATCCCCATGATGCCGTTCATCGGAGTGCGTAGCTCGTGGCTCATGTTGGCGAGGAAGGTGCTTTTGGCCTTGCTGGCGGCTTCGGCGGCTTCCTTGGCGATCGACAGGTCGGCGGTGCGCGCCTCGACCAGCGCTTCGAGGTGGTCGCGGTAGCGGGTGAGTTCGGCCTCGGCATGCTGTCGGGCATGCACTTCGCGGCGCAGTTTCTGGACCCACACGGCGAGCAGGAACAGCAGCGCCAGGGCGGCGGCGCCATACAGGAGCGCGGTCCGCGACGAGACGCCGGATTCGATGCGCACGCTCATCCAGCGGTTGAGGATGTCGTCGATCTGGCTTTTGGGGATGGTCAGCAAGGTCTTTTCGAGAATGCTGAGCAGCTCGGGGTGCGCATGGATGACCGCCATGCTGTGTGCGCTGGTGTATTCGGTGGGGCCGGAGTAGCGCAGGGTGAGCTCGCCGGTTTGCTGGATGAGATTGTTCACCGAGGGCGCGTCGCCGATGTAGGCGGTCACCGCACCGCTTTTGAGCAGCTCGAAGGCGCTCAGCTCGTCCGGCGCGGAGACTTGTTCGATGCGCGGATGATCTCGCGCGAGCACCTCCTGCATGAAGTAGCCCTGCTTGATTGCCACCCGCTTGCCGTACAACCGGCGGATGTCGCCGATGTAGCCGTTGCGCCCGTCGTTGATGATGACGATCGGCGATTCGAGGAAGGGCGCGGTGAACATCAGATAGTCGCGCCGCTCCGGGGTGTCCACCGCGTCGGAGAGCATGTCGATCTCGCCGGCCCTGGCCATGTCCAGGGTCTCTTGCCAGGTCTTGTCCTTGATGACCTCGAAGCGGACGCCCAGCTCGGTTTCCAGCAGCGCCAGGATGTCGGCATTGATGCCAATGAATTCCTTGTTCTTGGTGACGAATTCGTAGGGGGGGAAGTCGCGGTCGATGCCGACGCGGATCACCGGGTGCTGCTTGAGCCAAGCGCGTTCCGCCGCGTTCAACTCGGTCGAGCGGCGGGTTTCGAATACGAACTGCTGCAATTGACGGTCGGACAGGGGCGGCGCGATCTTCTGTTCGGCATAGGTGGTGGCGACCCGGCGCAGGCGGTTGATCTGAATCTGGCCGAGCGGAACGTTGCCGGGCGTCATCAGCTTGTGCATCTCTTCCGCCTCGAAGCGCAGGTGTTCGACATTCATCTGCGCCGGATAGGTGCTGAGGATCAGCGCGATGATTTCCTCCGGATGTTCCATCGCGTAGCGCCAGCCCTTGAGGCTCGCCCGCACGAAGCGCTCCGCCCGCTCGGGGTGGGCCTCCAGCTCCTGCACCGAGGTGAACAGCAGGTCGCCGTAAAAATCCAGCCCGTAGCTTTGCGGGTTGACGATGTTGATCGACACGCCCTGCTGGCGCAGCAGGTACACCGAATCGGTGAGATAGGCCGACATCGCGTCCACCCGGCCGTCGACCAGGTCCTGTTCGTCGTAGGTGTGGGGCACCACGGTGTAGTCGTCGCGCGTCAGGCCGGCGCTGGCGAGCATCGAGATGAGGGGCGCTTCGTCGAAATTCTTGGCATCGAGCATGATGCGTTTGCCGCGCAACTCGTAGGGACTGATGATGCCCGAGGCGCTGCGGCTGACGAGCACCAGCGGCGAGTGCTGGAAGATGGCCGCCAGCGCGACGATGGGCGTGCCGTTGGCGTAGGCGGCGAGAATGCCGGCGTCGCCCACCCCGTAATGCGCCGCGCCGCTGCTCACCTGATCGACCACCACCGTGTTCGGGTCGAGCGCGCGGATGTCGACCTCCAGCCCTTCCTCGGCGTAGTAGCCCTGCGCCTTGGCGGCGTAGTAGCCGGCAAACTGGAACTGGTGACTCCACTTGAGCTGCAGGACAATCTTTTCCAGCGGCGCGGCGTTGGCGGCCAGCGACGCCAGGCACAGCGCGGCGGCGGTCATGCAGGCAGTCAGCAGGCGTTGGGGGTTCAGGTCGGGCATGGTGTGTCGGGTGGGGCAGCCGTCGGTTTGGCGCTCAGTCTAACCGAGGTCGACCGGCCTGACACGCCCGGATGCGCGTCGCCCGGCACTTGAATTTGGCATCATGCCCCTCATCTGGCGGAGTGGATCCGCCATCAAGGAACGCTGCCGTGAAACCACTCATCCCCCTGATTGCCGCTGCCGTCCTGGCCAGCGCGCCGGCGTGCGCCGAGGAGATCGGCTCGGTCAACACCGAATGGAAGCTCACCGGCTCGCACAAGCTGGTGGTGGAGGCCTTCGATGACCCCAAGGTGGAGGGCGTGGCGTGCTATGTCGCCAAGCCCGAGCGGGGCGGCATTGCCGGCGCGCTGGGGGTGGCGGAGGAGTTGTCCGAGGTGTCGATCGCCTGCCGTCAGGTCGGCCCGATCCGTTTCGTCGAGCCGGTGCCGCGGCAGGAAGACGCGTTCGCCGAGCGGCGCTCGATCATCTTCAAGGTGATGCACGTGGTGCGCATGGTGGATGTCAAGCGCAACACTTTGGTCTATCTGACTTATACCGACCGGATCATCTCCGGCAGCCCCGCCAATTCGGTGACCGCGGTCACCGTCGATCGCGCCACCCCGATCCCGCTCAAGCCGTGAAGCCCGCGCGGCCGTGCCACAATGGCGCAAACCCCACCGGAGTTGTTCATGTCCGTCTTTGAAGACCGTTTTCGCGCCCGCTACGGCGCATCCGACGTGCCCGTGCCGGCGGCTTCGTCGCCGCTGATCGAGCAGTTGCTGACCCACAAATCGGTGCGCGCCTATCGCCCCGATCCGGTCACTGACGACCAGCTCAGCGCGATCATCGCCGCCGCCGAGTCGGCCGCCAGCTCATCCAACCTGCAGGTGTGGAGCGTGGTCGCGGTGCGCTCGCAGGCGACTCGCGACGCGCTCGCCGAGTGTGCCGGCGGTCAGGCGCACGTGCGCGCGGCGCCGTTGCAGCTGGTGTGGCTGGCCGATCTGGCGCGGCTGGAGATGATCTCCAATGCCCTGGAGCGCCCCAACGCCGCGCTCGACTACACCGAGATGTTCGTCACCGCGGTGATCGACGCCGCGCTGGCCGCGCAGAACGCCACCGCCGCGGCCGAATCGCTGGGGTTGTCGACGGTGTATATCGGTGGCATGCGCAACCGCCCCGAGCAGGTTGCCGAGTTGCTTGGCTTGCCGCCCAAAGTGTTCGCGGTGTTCGGCATGTGCGTCGGTTACGAGGACGACGCCCGCCCGGCCAGCGTCAAGCCGCGCCCGCCGCAAAACGTGGTGCTGCACCGCGAGCGCTATTCGCTGGCCGACCAGCAGGCCGGCATCGAGGCCTACAACGCCGCGATGAGCGCCTTTTACGCCGAACAGAAGATGGATGTGCGCGGCGACTGGGGCATTCACTCGTCCAAGCGCGTCGCCGGTCCGGAAACGCTGTCCGGCCGCGACCGCCTGGTCGACGCGCTGCACGCGCTGGGTTTCCCGCTCAAGTAAGGCGGGCGTTCAGACGGCGGCTTGCTTCTGCGCTTCCCAACACTCCAGCAGAGCGCTGCGGTGCGGGGCGATGGCGCAGATCGCCACTTCCAGCAAGGGGCCGCCGAGGGTGTGGCCGCCGAGGTGGGCGGACAGCGTGATGTCCGCCCCGTCGACCGTGACCGCGATCTCCGGCTGACCCGTCTTGAGCTTGGTTTTGCGGTGGGCGTCGTCGACCAGCACCCCGCCATTGGTGAGATTGAGGTGTGCCGCCAGTTCCACCGTCTCACCACCGCTGGCGATGGCGCGCAGATGGCAGGGCACCAGGCGGTATTCATTGACCCGCTGCAGGGCGAGGCGCCGGATGTAAGCCGGCAGCTCGTTGGCGGGTGGTTTCTTTTTGAGTGGCTGGCGGCATAGCGCGTCGACCTCGGCGTCGGTCAGATGCGGCGCGGCGCTCATGACAGCCGCGTGCTCGAAGGTCGGCGAGGCGAGGCCTTCGGCTTCGAGCAGATGCCGGCTGGTGCATAGCTCAATGCCGGCCTTGGCGAGTTGCTTGGTGGTGACCGTGGGCATGCCCTTGAGCACTGTGGCGCCCAGCACGGCGCCAAGCCGCTCCGCCAGTTCGCTGCGGTCGAGCGAGGCCATCGCGTCCGGGACCAGCAGATCGAGATCGAAAGTGACGCGCAGGCGGGCGTTTGCTTTGGCCATGGTGGCTGCCGTTCGATGGGTCATTTGAGCAACGGCGGCCGGCGCGAAAACTTTATGCTTGCCTGCTGGGAACACGTCCTAGGTCGACGCGCTGCGGGCCGCGAGGTAGGCGCGGGCGCGCTCCTTGGCGGCGATGTAGTCGCCATGGCCGACGTGGATCAGGTCGGCCAGCTTGCGCATCAGGTGGTTTTCGTGGGCGCACAGGTGGCCGTCGACCAGCGCCACCCGCCACAGGTATTCCATCACCCGGACCTTTTGCGCGGCGCTGAAGCCCTGGTTGATGCGCGAGGTGAAGGCGTAGTAGCCCGGTGCCTCGCGCGCTTCGGCCTCGGCCTGCTCGATGAGCGCCGCGAGCGCCGTTTCATCGAGCGCGAACTCCTCGCGCAGGGCGTTGCGGGCGGCCGCCTGCTCGGCCTCGCCGATGCTGCTGTCGGCGCGGATCATCTCGACCAGCAGCGCGGCGGTGGCCAGTTGGAGGTCTACCTCCGCGTTGCCAGGCGTCGCGTCGGGGGCAGTGAGTTTCTGGAACAGGGACTGGAGCAGGGAGGGCATGGCCGGTCTCGGTTTCAGGGGCGGCTGTGGGTCAGCGGCTGATCGGCTTGTAGCGGATGCGCTTGGGTTTGGCGCCTTCCTCGCCGAGGCGGCGCTTCTTGTCTTCTTCGTATTCCTGATAGTTGCC
>JAGRFO010000164.1 GCA_020446005.1 Rhodocyclaceae bacterium
CGCCGGAGAGCGCGCCGATGGGGCGACGGGCGAGCGCGGCGAGGCCGGTCTTGTCGAGCGCCGCGTCGATGCGCTGGCGCACCGCCGGGCCGAGGCGGCGGAACAGGCCGACGTGGTTCCACACCCCCATCGCCACGAATTCATACACGCTCACCGGAAAGCGCCGATCGACCGTCGCGCTCTGCGGCAGGTAGCCCATCCGCGCGCAGGTCTCGCAGCGGCGCATCTGTCCGCCCAGCGCAGGCAGTTCGCCGGCGATGGTCTTGAGCAGGGTGGATTTGCCCGCGCCATTGGCCCCGATCACCGCCACCCGCGCGCCGGCCGGCACCGCCAGGGTGACCTCGCGCAGGGACACATGGCCGTCGTGTCCGGCGACCAGATCGCTGAGCGACAGCGCGGCGGCGGTCATTGCAGCGCCCAGCCGATCACCGCCCACACCAGTGCGGCCGCGGCCGCGGCGATGCCGAGGCGTTCGCCGATGCCGAGGGTCAGCAGGGAGTGGAAGGGGCGGGGTGAAGACATGAATGCAGCAGGCAAGGAAAAAGTGGACGCTGATTTTGCAACAATGTTGCGATTAAATCAAGGGTTTGAGCTCGTCGACTGCGTGCTTTCGCCACAGTTCGGGCAGGCCCCGTGAAGCACCAGTTCGGCGCGGTCAAGCTGATAGCCGCCTGGCAGATTGACCGCCACCGCTGGTTGCAGGCCCTCCAGGCACACCACCTTGCCGCAGCGGTCGCAGTGAAAATGCGCGTGTTCATGCGGGCCGGAGGCCGCCACCCCAAAGCGCCGGGCGCGGTCGTCTCCGGCCATTTTGTGAGCGACGCCGGCTTCGATCAGCCAGTCGAGGGTGCGGTAGAGGGTGACCCGGTCGTGCCTGAAGCCCTGCCCGGCCAGCGCCCCGGCGATTTCGTCATGGGTCAGCGACTGGTCGGCGGCGAGCAGCACCTCGAGCACCGCCACCCGGGTGCGGGTGATCCGGCCGCCATGGGCGGCGATCAGGGATTCGGCGGAACTGGGCGGGGTTCGCGACATAAAATTGCAAGTCAATTGCAGATGAGATTGCAACATAGTAGCATTCATGCCCGGTCATGGCATGCACCTGCGTGCCGTTGTCCTGTCAAACGCTCGACGACTGGATGGGCGCAATGAACGCACGACACTTCCTCGCGAGCCTGTGGCTGAGCTCGCTGGCCGTCACGGCGGGGGCCGAAAGCGGCGCCCACGAGCACGGCGTTGCGCACCTTCATCTGGTGCAGGACGGGGCGGCGCTGAGCGTCGAGTTCGAGAGCCCGCTCGACAGCCTGGTCGGTTTCGAACATGCGCCGCGCGACGATGCCCACAAGCAGGCCCTGCGGATATCTCATGAAGCCCTCGAAAACGCCGCGCAGATGGTCAGTCTGCCCGCGGCGGCCGGCTGCGCGGTGGACACGGTGGAGGTCGAGATGCCCTTCGTCGAGGACGCTCACCACGACCATCTCGGCAAGGGCGAACACGCCGATGCGCAGGCGCATTACACGTTCAACTGCACCGAGCCTTCGGCGCTCACGCAACTGACGGTGGGCTTGTTCAAGGCCTTCCCGCGGCTCGAACGCATCGACGCCGAAGCGGCCACCGCGGCCGGTCAGGGCAAGGCGGTGCTGCGCCCCACGCAGGCGACATGGACGCTGCCGGCGCCCCGCTGAGCGACGCCGCCGTCGCGCTGCGCGGCCTGCGCTTCGGCTGGCCGGGCGCGGCGCGGGCCTGCATCGACATCACCGATTTCACGCTGGCGGCCGGCGAGCGGCTGTTCCTGCACGGCCCCAGCGGCAGCGGCAAGACCACCCTGCTGTCGTTGATCGGCGGGGTGTTGCGCGCCGATGCGGGCACGCTGCGGGTGCTCGGGCATGACCTGTCGGCGCTCTCCGGCGCGCGGCGCGACCGCTTCCGCGCCGATCACATCGGCTTCATCTTCCAGCAGTTCAACCTGATTCCGTATCTCTCGGCGGCCGCCAACATTGCCCTGCCGTGCCGGTTTTCGCCCACCCGCGCGCAGCGCGCCGGCGATGTGCCGGCGGCGATGGCGCGGCTGGCAGAACGTCTCGAATTGCCGACCGAATTGCTGGCGCGGCCGGCCGCCGATCTGAGCGTCGGCCAGCAGCAGCGCGTGGCGGCGGCGCGGGCGCTGATCGGTGCGCCGGCGCTGGTGATTGCCGACGAACCGACCTCGGCGCTCGACACCGCGCGTCAGCAGGTTTTCCTCGATCTGTTGCTGGACGAGTGCAATGCGGCCGGCGCGAGTCTGCTGTTCGTCAGCCACGACCTGCGCCTGGCCGGGCGCTTCGACCGTAGCGTGGCGCTGGGTGAGATCAACGCGGTGGCGGAGGCGGCGGCATGAGGCTGCCGCTGTGGCATCTGACTCTCGCCAGCGTGCGCAATCGCGGCCTGGCCACGGTGCTCACGCTGGTGGCCATCGCGCTCAGCGTGACCCTGTTGCTGGGCGTCGAACGCCTGCGCAACGACGCCCGCAGCAGCTTCGCCAACACTTTGTCGGGCACCGACCTGATCGTCGGCGCGCGCAGCGGCGCGGTGCAGTTGCTGCTGTACTCGGTGTTCCACATCGGCGACGCAACGCATGACGTGAGCTGGCCGCGCATCGACGCGCTGCGCAGCCACAAGGACGTGGCCTGGCTGGTACCGCTGTCGCTGGGCGACTCGCATCGCGGCTTCCGCGTGGTCGGCACCACGGCGGATTTCTTCGCCCATGTGCAGACCGGCAACCGCCAGCCGCTGCGCTTTGCCGCTGGGCAGGCCTTCGAGGGCGTGTTCGATGCAGTGATCGGGGCCGAGGTGGCGGCCCGCCTCGGCTACGCGCCGGGGGCGAAGATCGTGCTCAGCCACGGCACGGGCGAGTTTGCCGCCGCCGAGCACGCCGACAAGCCCTTCACCGTCACTGGCGTGCTGGCGCGCACCGGCACGCCGGTGGATCGCTCGGTGCTGGTCGGTCTGGCGGCGATCGAGGCGATCCATCTCGACTGGCAGGGCGGCAGCCGGATTCCGGGCGTGGAGATCCCGGCGCAGTTCGTGGGCAAGTTCGACCTCAGCCCCAAGCGCGTCACCGCCGCGCTGGTCGGGCTGGAGCGGCGGGCCACGGTGTTTCGCGTGCAGCGCGAGATCAACACCTCGGACGGCGAGCCGCTGCTGGCGATCCTGCCCGGCGTGACGCTCGACGAGCTGTGGCGCGTGGTCGGTGTGGTCGAGCGGGTGCTGCTCGCGGTCTCGGCCTTCGTGGTCGCGGTGGGGCTGGCCGGGCTGGTGGCGACGCTGGTCAGCAGCCTGTCGGCGCGGCGGCGCGAGCTGGCCATTCTGCGCGCGCTGGGCGCCGGACCGGGTGACGTGTTCGTGCTGCTGATGACCGAGAGCGTGCTGCTGGCCGTGGCCGGCTGCGTGCTCGGCGTGGTCGGGCTGTGGGCGATCAGCGCCGCCATCGCGCCCTGGCTGATGGCCGAGCATGGGGTGCAACTTGTGCCCCGTTTGGTGGATCAGAGCGAACTGGTGTGGCTGGCTGGTGTGGTGGCCGCGGCCGTGTTGGCGAGTGTGATTCCCGCCTGGCGCGCCTATCGATATTCCCTTGCGGACGGCATGACCGTGCGCCTGTGAGAGCGACATGAAGAAACGACTCTTGATGACACTGGCCGTGCTCGGCCTCGCCGCGGCGCCGCTGTGGTTCGTCCTGTCCAGCCCCGACGCGCAAGCGCAGGCCAAGGCCGACTACGCCGTCGGCGACCGCCTCGCCGCGCCCGTCGCCCCGTCCAGCGGCGGCTTTCGCACCATCACCTTCGACGACCTGATGCCCGCCGACTGGGACCCCAACGCCATCTTCCGCCAGCTCGACATGGCCAGTCTGCAGGACAACGATCCGCGCGCCATGGAGATGATGGACAAGATCCGGCAAGCTTGGGAGCAGGCTCCGGTGGTGCCGGAACTCAACGGTCAGCGGGTCCGCATGGCCGGCTTTCTGGTGCGCCTGGAGGGGGACGAAAAGCACATCCGCGAATTCCTGCTGGTGCCGTACTTCGGCGCCTGCATCCATGTGCCGCCACCGCCGGCCAACCAGGTGGTGCACGTGATCCCCGAGCAGCCGGTGCCGGTCGGCCCCGAGATGGGCGCGGTGTGGGTGAACGGCACCATTCGCCTCGCCGCCTCGAAAACCGACTTGGGCGACGCCGGCTACCGCATCGACGCCGTTGCGGTCGAGCCGTATCGCGACTGATCGCCTGAGCATGCGCGTTTCCCGATCTGTGCTCTCCCGCCGAGTGAACTGGTTGCAGGCGCTTCTGCTGGCCCTTGCGCTGCAGTTCTCGCTGGGCGTGCAGAGCACGCACGCCTTTGAGCACCTGCCGGGGGGCGACACGCATCGGGCGGATGCCGCGCATCTTGAAGACCCGGCCGAACATGCGGCGGACCTGCTTTGCGTGGATTGCGTGGCCACGCTCGGCCAGACCGATGTGCTGCCCGACACTTCGGCGGCGCTACGTCCACAGGCCCCCGACCGCATCACCGCCGGGTCGCCGTACCGGGCATACCCCGGCCCGCGCAGCCTTCGCGCGCGAAACCGCTCCCCGCCGATCGCCTGACCTTCCCCCTCCGCAAGGATTGATCCGGCCCCGCCTCGCGGTGCCGGCGTGACTTCGTGCGCCCAAATCGCGCACACATGAACAGGTATCCGATGATGATGAAGAACCCCCGCATTCTGGCGGGCGCGCTGGCGCTCGCCTTCACCTCCCCCGCCGCTTTGGCCGCCGGATCGGCCGAGATGGCGAGCCTGCGCGCCGAAATCGCGCAACTGCGCAGTCAGTACGAGAAGCGTCTGGCCGAGCTCGAACAGCGCCTGACGAGCCAGCAGACCGCACCGGTGGCCGCCGCCGCGCAGCCCGCGTCTTCCGGCAGCGGTTTCAACCCCGAAATTTCGCTGACCCTGATGGGCCAGTACCGGCGCATGAAAGACATTGACGAGCGCCATATCAACGGCTTCGCGGCCGCCGCGCACGGCGATGAGGACGAGCACGATCACAGCGCCGCCGGCCGCGGTTTTTCGATCGATCACACCGAACTGGTTTTGTCCGCCAACATCGACAGCTATTACCGTGGCCTGGTGAACTTCGGCATCTCGGATGGCGAGGTCGAGGTCGAAGAGGCCTGGTTCCAGACCACCGGGCTGGGCGCCGGGCTCACGCTTCGTGGTGGCCGCTTCTTCTCGGGGGTGGGTTACCTTAACCAGCAACACGCCCACGCCTGGGACTTTGCCGATGCGCCGCTGATGTACACCGCGCTGTTCGGCGAGCACGCCAACTACGCCAACGACGGTCTGCAACTCAAATGGGTGATGCCTACCGACCTGCTCGTCGAGGTGGGCGCCGAGGTCGGCCGGGGGGCGCGCTTTCCGGGCACCGACCGCGATATCAACGGTATCGGCGCGGCGGCGCTGTTCGCTCATCTGGGCGGTGACGTGGGTCGCAGCCATAGCTGGCGCGCCGGCGTGTCGGTGCTCAACACCCGCGCCAGCGAGCGCGAGTCCGAATTCGAGGATGTGAACGGCGAGGAAGTCGAAGGCAAGTTCAGCGGTCGCAGCCGCACGTGGATCATCGACGGTGTCTGGAAATGGGCACCCGATGGCAATGTCGCGTCGCGCGCGCTCACGCTGCAGGGCGAGTACTTTCTGCGCCGGGAGACGGGCGAGCTGAGCTGCGAGGGCGAATCCGGCACGGCCTGCGCCACCACCGTCGAGAGCGATTACCGCACCCGCCAGTCCGGCTGGTACGCGCAGGCGGCCTACAGGTTCCACCCGCAGTGGCGTGTGGGCCTGCGCTACGACCGCCTCGATCCGGGCCGCCGCAACTTTGGCGCCAACAACGCCAACATCGAACGGGACGACCACCGGCCGACGCGGACCAGCCTGATGGTGGACTGGAGCCCGTCCGAGTTCTCGCGCCTGCGCCTGCAACTGGCGCGCGACCGGTCCATGGCCGAGGAGACCGACAACCAGCTCTGGCTGCAGTACATCATGAGCCTAGGCGCCCACGGCGCGCACGCCTTCTGAGGAGTCACCGGCATGTTCAAGAACTGGATGCGGAAGGCGCGCCCGGCCCTGCTCATGCTGGTGGTGACCGCGCTCACGGGCGCGGCCACCCCGGCCATGGCGGGCCTGCGTGTGTTTGCCACCCTGCCCGAATGGGCGGCGCTGGCCCAGGTAATCGGTGGCGACTCGGTGAAGGTCTTTGCCGCCACCCATGAGCGGCAGGACCCGCATTTTGTCAGCGCCCGCCCCTCGCTCATCGCCCAGGCCCGCCAGGCCGATCTGCTGGTGGCCAATGGCGCCGATCTTGAGATTGGCTGGCTGCCTGCGGTGCTCAATGCCAGCGGTAACCGCGCGATCCACCCGGGTCAGGCCGGCTACTTCGAGGCGGCCAGGCAGGTGGTGCTGCGAGAGGTGCCGGCCGTGGTCGATCGTGCCCATGGCGATGTCCATCCGGGGGGGAACCCCCACTTTGGCCTCGATCCGCGCAATCTGCTGCGCGTCGGCGAAGCGCTGGCCGCGCAGATGGCGCAGCTCGATCCCGCTCATGCCGCGCAGTTCGCGGCCAACTGGCAGGCCTTCGCCAAACGCTGGCAGGGCGCGATCGATGCGTGGTCGGCCGAAGCCGGTGTGCTGCGCGGCAGCGTCGTTGTCGAGCATCACACCGCCTATCCTCTGGCGCACTGGCTGGGCCTTGAGCGGCTTGGCGCACTCGAACCCAAGCCTGGTGTGGCACCCACCTCGGCGCATCTGGCCGGACTGCGCACCCGCATGGCCGACACCGCGGTGCGCGCCATCCTGCGCCCGCCCTACACCAGCGAGGCGCCCGGCCAGTGGCTGGCCGAGGCCACCGGCGTGCCGCTGCTCATCGTGCCCATCGCTCCGGCCGAGGATAGCGAGCACGGCCTGCGCGCGTGGATGAGCGGTATTGTCAGCGCGCTCGTCAAGGCCCGCCCATGAGTCTGCTCACCCTGGCGGGCCTCTGCTTCGGGCACGGCCAGCCGCTGGCGCGACCGCTGTCGCTGAGTCTCGCGGCCGGGGAACAGGCCGTGTTGCTGGGTCCCAACGGCGTGGGCAAGAGCACCTTGTTGCAGGCCGTGCTCGACCCGGCCTTGCGTCTGGGGGGTGAGGTGCGCCTCGCCCCCGGTGCACGCGTGGGGTATCTCGCCCAGTCGGGCGAGGCGCTCGACGGTCTGCCTCTCAATGGCCGCGAACTGCTGGCCCTGACGGGCGCCCTGCACGAGGGCCTGTCCGAGCCCCTGCGTGACTGCCTGCCCCGCCGGCTCGACGCCCTCTCCGGCGGGCAGCGCCAGTTCCTGCGCTTCTGGTCCATCGCCGCCGCGCCGTTCGACGTACTGCTGCTCGACGAGCCCAGCAACAACCTGGACGAAGCCGGCGTGGCCGCCCTGCAGCACTGGCTCGCCCAGCCCCATTCTGCGCAGGCGGTCCTGCTCGTCACCCACGACACCCGCCTTGTGGCGGCCCGCCAGCACCGCTTGCGGCTGGAACCGGCATGAACTGGGATCTGCTCGTCGACCCCCTCTTTCGCCTGCCCTTCGTGACCGGTCTGGGCCTGGCCATCGGGCTGCCGCTGCTGGGCCTCTATCTGCGCATGCGGGGCGAGTGGCTGGCCGTGCTCGGCGTCGCCCAGCTCGCCGCCCTCGGCGCGCTTGCCGCGAGTGTGTTTGCGGTCCCGGGCCTGATCGGTGCCGTACTGGCGGGCGCGGGCGCTGTCATTGCCAAGCGGATGGGGCGGGGCGGTGGCATGGGCGCCTATGTGCTGATGCTGCTCATCGGCTGGTCCCTCGCCGTGCTGCTGCTCGCCAATCTCCCGGCCCTCGAGCATGTGGGCCAGGGCCTCTTCGACGGTCAGCTCTACTTCGCAGGCAGTGACCATGCCATCGCCACCTTCACCGTCTTGGTCATCGGCGGCGCGCTCCTCCAGCGCCAGGGGCGGCGCCTGTTGCTCGCCCGCGTGCATCCGGTGCTTGCGCAGGCCAGCACGCCGATACTTTGGGCGCATTGGGGTTTCGACCTGCTGGTGGGCGTCGGCGTGGGCGTGGGCATTCTGTCGCTGGGCGTCATGGCCGCCTTCGCGCTCACCTGGCTGCCGGCCTGGGCGGTGTTCGACCGCGCGCAGGGTTGGCGCCAGGCGCAGTGGCGGGTGGTACTGATCGGGGGGGTAGGCTATGTGATCGCGTTTGTTGCCGCGCTGGTGGCGGACCAGCCCTTCGGGCCGGTGTGTGTGGTGGGGGTGTTGGCGGCAGGATGGTTGGCGCGGCGGATGGGGTGAAGGTCGAGCCGTATCGGGAGGAGGGGCAGTGAGCTCCTGAGATCGCCTTCACTATCCGTCGTCCCGCTTTTCGGCTATGAAAAGACAATGAAGCGGGTGGGCGATGGTGGTGACGAATCCTTGGCAGTCTGTCACCCTTGCGCTGACCAGACATCGGAGGCTCGCGTGGCATGACCGAACGATCACCGCTGACACCGGCCCAGTTGCGTTGGGGGGTCGAGCAATGGGTCGCTTTCCTCAAGGACAAGGTGATCCCGGTCATGCCCTGGACGCGGGCGGTGGTCGAGGAGGTGGCCCGCAATACCGACACCGAGGTGTCGCCGCGCGAACTGGTTGGCATCGTGTTCGGCGACCCCTTCCTCGCGCTCAAGCTGCTGCGCGCCGCGGAAGACCGGCGCACCCGACGGCTCGGCCGGGAGACGACGACTCCGCTGGCATCGCTGCTGCATGCCGGCTTCGACAACATGGCCAGCATCGTCCGCTCCGGGGAGATGACCGATATCGGCAATCAGGGGCTGGTCAATTGCCAGCATCGCGCCATCATCGCCTCCAGCATCGCGCGCAACTGGGCCTCGATGCGGGTGGACATCTCGCCGGAGGAGGTGGCGATGGCGACCTTGCTGGCCGAGTGTGGCGAGCTGCTGTTGTGGCACTTCGCGCCGGAGCTACCGCAGCGCGCGCTGGACGAGCTGAGCTCCGGGCGTGCCATGCGCACCGTGGAGGCCCAGCAGCAGGCCTGTGGCTTCTCGTTCAAGACGCTGACCTTGACGCTGGTGGAGGCCTGGCAGCTGCCCCACCTGATCATGCTGCTGATCCGGGGGTCGGATTCCTTGCGCGCCAATCTGGCGAGGCTGGCGGTGGACACCGCGCGGCACATCGGCACCGACCCGGAGAATCCGTCCATCCCGGCGGACATCGTGGCCGTCAGCGAACTGCTTCCCGGCGTCTCCCCGCGCAGGCTGCTCACTGCCTTGCCGATTGCCGAGGATTTCAAAGCCTACGTACTGGAACAGGTCGGCGGCCAGGAAAGCCGCAAGGAGCTCTCATGAAAAACAAGAACATCGTGCCCAACGACCAGGAAAAATGCCTGCAGGCGGGGCGCTACATCGTCTCGACCACCGACCCGAGCGGTCGGATCACCAGCGTCAATGACGTGTTCATCGAGTACTCGGGCTATGTCGAGGAGGAACTGAGCGGCAGCCAGCACAACATCGTCCGCCACCCCGACATGCCGCGCACCGTGTTCAAGCTGGCCTGGGACGCGCTGCAGGCGGGAGAGGATTTCTACGGCTACATCAAGAACCTCTGCAAGGATGGCGGTTACTACTGGGTGTTTGCGCACATCCGGCCGCAATTCGACGGTAACGGAGAAATCAGCGGCTATCGCTCAGTGCGGCGCGCGCCCAAGCCATCGGCGGTCGCCGCGGTCGAAGAACTCTACGCCAGCATGCGTCGCGCCGAGCAGGCAAGCACCCCCGACAAGGCGATCGCCGCCGGGCTCGACGTGCTGCGCGGCTTCCTGGCCAGCCGTGGCCAAAGCTACGAGCAGATGGTGGTTTCGCTGTAGGGGGCAGGTGGTGTTCGACACGCTGTATGCCGAGGGGCAGCGGCGGTATGTGGAGACGTTCCCCCCTGTGCGCACATCGATGATGCCCTCCGGGTGGCCGCTGCCGGTGGGCTCGATGATCAGCCGGTCCGGCCGGGCCAGCTCGATCAGGGTGTTGATGGCGGTAGTTTTCCCGACGCCGAGGAAGCCAGCGGATGGGAGGGGACAGACCACGGTTTTCAACCGTCGAGCGGGACAGAACAGGATACCTTGACCACAAAACCGTGGTCTGTCCCCGCTTTTGTGCCTCCGCTTTTGTGCTTTGATCCTGAATTACAGACCATGTGTATATCTGGTATAACCGCGAAGCTTTATTGCAGCCAAGATGCCTTGTAGCCGCCTCGTCACGTCAACTTCCGGTTTAATAAGGAAAATCAAAATGCCCCACCCCCACAGTTGGCGTAATCATGATGTCGTGACCTATTCGAAATTCAAACCCCTACGCCTGATGCTCGCGATTACTGCCGTATTGGCGGCGGGCGCGGGAAGGGCTCAGGAATTCACACTGCTTGGCGACCTGCCCGGAGGCACTTTCTCTAGTATTGCTTATGGCACGAACAGCGACGGCTCGGTGGTGGTCGGCCATGGCACGAGCACCAGTGGAACAGAGGCTTTCCGCTGGACGCAGGCCGGCGGCATGGTCGGCTTGGGCGACCTGCCCGGGGGCAGTTTCGATAGCGTTGCTCGTGGCACGAACAGTGACGGCTCGGTGGTGGTCGGCGATAGCATCGGCACTAATGGACGAGAGGCTTTCCGCTGGACGCAGGCCGGCGGCATGGTCGGCTTGGGCGACCTGGCCGGGGGCTCTTTCTATAGCAGTGCTAATGGCACGAACAGTGATGGTTCGGTGGTGGTCGGCCAGAGCCGCAGCGCCAATGGCTATGAAGCTTTCCGCTGGACGCAGGCCGGCGGCATGGTCGGCTTGGGCGACCTGCCCGGAGGCGGTTTCAATAGCATTGCTTTGGGCACGAACAGTGACGGCTCGGTGGTCGTGGGCTATGGCGACAGCCCCAATGGCTATGAGGCTTTCCGCTGGACGCAGGCCGGCGGCATGGTCGGCTTGGGCGACCTGGCCGGGGGCGGTTTCGAGAGCATTGCTTATGGCACGAACAGCGACGGCTCGGTAGTGGTCGGCTATGGCATCAGCACCAATGGCTATGAAGCTTTCCGCTGGACGCAGGCCGGCGGCATGGTCGGCTTGGGCGACCTGCCCGGGGGCAGTTTCTTGAGCTTCGCTCGTGGCACGAACAGTGATGGTTCGGTGGTGGTCGGCATGGGCAACAGCACCAATGGCAATGAAGCTTTCCGCTGGACGCAGGCCGGTGGCATGCAGAGCGTCGCCGATTGGCTGGCGGCGGCCGGCGTGACAGTGACCCCGGGCTTTACGATCAGGTCGGCAAATGGGGTTTCCGCCGATGGTTCGACGCTGGTGGGTCAATGTGAAAGCCTCAGCGGCGCCGAAGCTTGCGTCGCCCGTGTTTCCTCAATTGGCAGCGGGACGGTGATGCTATCCGATTTGCAAAACAGCCTCGCTGGCACCGCGCGCGGTGGCAACATGGCGGTCTCGGCCGCTAACCTGTTGGTGAACGGTGCGCACGGCCAGCCACTGGCGCGTCGCGTGGCAGCGGGACAAAAAACCTTCTGGATGGCCGGCGACTGGGGGCGCGACGATCACGGGGCGCGCGATGGCAACCTTGGGCTGGCGGAAGTTGGTGTCGGCAAGAACTTCGGGACGGTGCAGGTGAATGTCTCGATCGGTCAGACTTGGGCCAAGCAGAATCAGGTGTTGAACGGCCATGCCGAGACAGACGGCACCTACCTGCTGGTCGAGGCAATGGTTCCGGTCAAGGCCGATTTGTGGCTCACCGTCAGCGCCTATGGCCACTGGGGCGATGCTGAGCTCAAGCGCGGCTATCTGAATGCAGGTACGCAGGATTACTCCCAAGCAACAGCGGGTGTGGATACCTGGGGTCTGCGCACCCGGCTGGACTGGGATAATGCCCTCCAAGTCGCTGGTGCCGGATTCACCCCCTATGCCGATCTTTCCTATACCGAAGCGAAGTTGGACGCTTACACCGAAACCAGTGGTGGTTTCCCGGCGCGCTTCGATGCCCGCATGGACAAGGCCACCGAACTGCGCCTGGGCGTCAATGCGACCAAGCCGCTCGGCTATGGCATGAACTTGCTAGGCACGCTGGAGGCGGCGCATCGTTTCGAGAAATCCGGCGCCCGCACCTCGGGCGAGGTGGTCGGTTTGTTCGGCTTTGATCTGGACGGCGCGCGCAATCAGCAGGACTGGCTTCGTGCAGCCGTTGGCGTGGGCGGCGAGTTGCTCGGGGGGCGAGCCTCGTTGATGCTTAATGCCACCACCAAGGGCGAGGTGCCGAATTACTGGCTGGCGGCGAACTGGCAGAAGGCGTTTTGACCGATTTCCGGCTTCCTGTCATCGACCCAGCCTCGGCTGGGTTTTTGTTCTCTTAGGTACTTCCGTACGGTATTTCGAGAATGGCCGGTCGCTTCGGCGATTGCTCGAAGGCTCATGCCGTGATGTTTCAACACAGCGAGCGTAGGTTGGGCTGCCGAAGGAAGCCCAACACTCGGCGCCACCTGCATGTTCCTTCGCATGTTGGGCTTCGCGAGGCTCAACCCAACCTACGGATCCGGTGGCGCTGTAGATACTGAATCTTTCCCCAGTTCCGGTACCCTCTCTGAGTCCACACCGCTGCTTCAGAGCCCTCATGCCCGACCGCCACCACGCCGACGTGATCCGCATTACCGGCGCGACCCAGAACAATCTGAAGAACCTGGATCTGGAGATCCCCCTGGGGGCGCTGGTGGTGTTCACCGGGCCGTCGGGGTCGGGCAAGTCGTCGCTGGTGTTCGACACGCTGTATGCCGAGGGGCAGCGGCGCTATGTGGAGACGTTTTCGCCCTATGCGCGCCAGTTTCTGGACCGCATGGACAAGCCCCATGTGAGCCGTATCGAGGGGGTGCCGCCGGCGATTGCGATTGACCAGACCAATCCGGTGCGCACCTCGCGCTCCACGGTGGGCACCATGACGGAGCTGACCGACCACTTCAAGCTGCTGTTCGCCCGCACCGGGCATCTGCACTGCAAGTGCTGCGGCCAGCATGTGCAGCGGGACACGCCGGACAGCATCACGGCGGCGGTGGTGGCGCGGGCGGCGGACGCGGGTGACCCGCGCCTGCATGTGACCTTTCCCATCGATGTGCCGGCCAATTTCACCGAGGACGAGATTCGCGGCTATCTGGAGCAGCAGGGTTACACCCGCATCCATGGCAGCGAGGGCGATCGGCTGTGGGTGATTCAGGATCGCTTCCGCGCCGGGTCGGCGGAGCCCGCCCGCATTGGCGAGGCGGTGGAGGCGGCGCTGCGCACCGGGCAGGGGCGCATGGCGGTGCGGGTGATGGATGGCGAGGGCAATGAGGGGGCGGTGTGGCGCTTTTCGCAGGACTTTCACTGCGCCGATTGCGACATCGCCTATGGCGAGCCGCTGCCCAGCCTGTTTTCCTTCAACTCGCCCCTGGGCGCCTGCGAGACCTGCCGCGGCTTTGGCCGGGTGATCGGCATCGACTTCGGGCTGGTGGTGCCGGACGAGAGCAAGACCCTCAAGCAGGGCGCGGTGAAGCCCTGGCAGACGGCGAGCTATTCCGAATGCCAGGACGACATGGAGATGCTGGCCAAGAAGGCCGGCATCCCCCTCGACGTGCCCTGGCGCGACCTCACCGACGCACAGAAGCACTGGGTGCTGGAAGGCGAAGACAAGTGGAAGAACTGGAGCCGCTCCTGGCCGGGCGTGTGGTACGGGGTGCGCCGCTTCTTCGACTGGCTGGAGACCAAGGCCTACAAGATGCATGTGCGGGTGCTGCTGTCGAAGTACCGCAGCTATACCGAATGCCCGTC
>JAGRFO010000165.1:0-6207 GCA_020446005.1 Rhodocyclaceae bacterium
GAGTGCGCTCGCACTCGCATCGACATCCCGCCAGAACGCCTCGACATCGCCGGCGCTCGGCTCGCCCGGGCCGAAGACCTGGGCGTCGGCCCGGTCGGCGAGCACGAGTGCCGTGCCGCCGGCGCCGTGCTCGGCCCCTGCCTCGGGAGCGGCGGTCGCTGCGGCCTGTGCACCGGCGTCGGTGCGTGCCGGGTCTGCAGCTGCTGCAAAGTGCTCGCGCACCGCGAGCGCGCCGGCGCGGCGCGTGCCGCGCGGTGGCACGGGCGCACCGAGGTCGACGGCGCGGTCGACAAACTCGTCCCAGCCGCCGCTGATCTGATCCGCCGTCCGCTCCCTGGCACGGCGACGCTTTCGCCGGCCGAGCTTAAGCAGCAGGATGGCGAGGAACGGGGCCGCGAGCACCAGCAGGGTCGCAAGGCTGCCGCCGACCACCCACAGCACCGTGCCGAGCCACGCGGTGTCAAGCGCATCGTCTTCACTCTCCCCGTCGTCGGCGGGAATCTCCGGCGGCAGCTGCACCGGCTCCTGCGGGGGCGGCGGCGGCTGGATCACCTGCGGTTTGGGGTCGGTGCGCGGCTTCGTGTCCTCGTCCGTGGGCACCTGGTCTTCGGGCGGCGTCGGGTCGAACACCACCCAGCCGAGCTCGTCGAACGCGACCTCGACCCAGACGTGCAGCGTGTCGCCCGTGGCGGTGAAGCGCTCGCCGGTGGAGGTTGCGTCCGGGTAGAAGCCCATCACCACGCGCGCGGGCATGCCCAGCTGCGAGGCCATCACGGCCATCGCCGTCGCGTACTGCTCGTCGTCGCCGACCATCTGCTCGGCGCCGAGCAGCGCGTCGAGGCGCTCCGCCCCGTGCCCGGCACGCGAGCGGGGCTCGCCCTCGAGCCCGTGGCTGAAGAAGCCGCCGGTCGCCAGCGCGCTCTCGAGTGCGCGGGCCTGCCCGATCGCCGACTCGGCCTCAGCGGTGAAGTCTCCGGCTGAGGATGCCGCGGTCTGCGGAATCCCCTGCTGCTTGGGCATCTTCACGCTGCCGAAGGGGGCGTCCGCCAGCGCCGTGTCGTTCGGGGGCGTGGGCACCACCGTGTCGATCTCGTAGCTGTCACCCTCGCGCAGCCCGCGCGTTGCGACGGCGACGCCAGAGCCCGGGTTGTAGTGCAGCGAACGCGCGAGCTCCTCGCCACGCTCGCCGTCGAAGCGCATCCGGGTGGGGTATCCCACGCCGGGAACCCAGACCCCGCCGAGCTCACCCATCGTGAACGTCATCGTGGCGCTCTCGCCTGCGACCTCGGCCGCACCGGCCGGGGCGATGCGCTCGCCCACACGCAGGAACGAGCCGGAGCCGCCCGCGCCGTTACCCGAGACGTTGTAGACGACGCCGTCGTAGGCATCCATCGTCGCGAGCCGGACGCGCGCGCCCTCGGGCAGCCCGTCGACCGTGAACAGCACCGCCTTCTTGCGGTCCCGCTCGAAGGAGCGGAACAGGGTGAGCGGCGTGGCGTAGTCACGCAGGTCGAGCGGTGGGGTGACGTCCTCGCGCAGCACGTAGCGGTCCTGATGGGGGGCGGCCGCCGCCACGCCGATGCCACCGAGCGCGGCCAGCGCGAGCAGCACCACGGCAAAGCCCACGATAATCAGCTGGATGGCGTCGGTCAGGCTCATGGTGGCTCAGAGCGGGATGTTGCCGTGTTTCTTGGGTGGCCGCGTCTCGCGCTTGGAGAGCAGCGAACGCAGGCCCAGCGACACCGCCGAGCGGGTGCGCTGGGGGCGGATCACGTCGTGCACGAACAGCCGCGCGGCGGACTGGTAGGGCGAGGCGAATTCGGCGCGGTAGCTGTCGATCAGCTCGCTGCGGCGCGCGGCCTTGTCCTCGGCGGCGTCGATCTCCCGGCGATAGACGATGTTGATCGCCCCTTCCGCGCCCATCACCGCGATCTCGGCGGTCGGCCAGGCGAGCACCAGATCGGCCCCCATGTCGCGCGAGCACATCGCCAGAAAGGCGCCGCCGTAAGCCTTGCGCATGATCACGGTGATCTTCGGGACGGTCGACGCCCCGTAGGCGAACAGCATCTTTGCGCCGTGGCGGATGATGCCCTGCTTCTCCTGCGCCACGCCGGGCAGGAAGCCGGGCACGTCGACCAGGGTGAGCAGCGGGATGTTGAAGATGTTGCAAAAGCGGATGAAGCGTGCGCCCTTGTCGGAGGCGTCGATGTCCAGCGTGCCGGCCTTGACCTTGGGCTGATTGGCGACGATGCCGAGGACCACCCCGTCGATGCGGCCGAAGCCGATCACCAGGTTCTGGGCAAAATCGCGCTGCACCTCCATGAACTCGCCGCCGTCGGTGAGCCGCGCGATGATGTCCTTAACGTCGTAGGGCGCCTTGGGATCGGACGGGATCAGCGCCTCGATCTGCGGATCGTCGCGCAAGGTGACCTCGGTCTCCAGCCGGTGCGGCGGCTCGGACATGTTGTTGGAGGGCAGATAGCTCAGCAGCTGGTGCGCGAGATCCAGCGCGTGGCGGTCGTCCTCGGCGATGAAGTGGATGTTGCCGGAGTCGCGGGCGTGGGCCTCGGCGGAGCCGATCTCCTCGGTGGTGGTGTGCTGGCCGGTGACCGCGCGGATCACCTCCGGGCCGCAGATGAACATGCTCGCCGAGTGGCGGGTCATGATCAGGAAGTCCATCAGCGCCGGCGAGTACACCGCGCCGCCGGCGCAGGGCCCGCAGATCACCGCGATCTGTGGTACCACGCCGGACATCAGCACATTGCGGTTGAACACCTGACCGTAGCCCGACAGGCTCTCCACCCCTTCCTGGATGCGGGCGCCGCCCGAGTCGTTGAAACCGATGATCGGCATGCCGGCGCGCGCGGCGTGGTCCATCAGCTCGCAGATCTTGTGGGCGTGCACGCTGCCCAGCGAGCCGCCGGCGATCATGAAGTCCTGACTGAATCCGGCCACCGGGCGGCCGTCGACGAAGCCGATGCCGGTGATCACCCCGTCGGTGGGCAGCGATTTCTTGTCCATCCCGAAGCCGCGAGTGGCGTGCTGGGCGTGGAGGCCGAATTCCTGAAAGGTGCCTGGCGCGTACAGCCCGTCGAGCCGTTCGCGGGCGGTCAGGCGGCCCTGGGCGTGGCGCTTGGCGATGCGTTCCGGCCCGCCCGAAGCCAGCGCCTCGGCCTGCCGCCGTTCAAGTTCGTCGAGTAGTTTCTGGTCGATTGCCATGACACCCCATCCGTCTGAACGCGGTTGCGGGTTCGCCGCGCGCGACAACGGTAGCACGGTGAATCCGCAATGGGTGGCATGTACGGGAAAACCACAATACCGCCCGCGCGTGGGGTGGCCGTATGTGCAGGGCGGCGCTCAGCGCGCCAGTTGCCACAGATTGAGCAGGAACAGGATCGCGCACAGCGCCTGCCAGACCGCGATCGGATTCTTCTGGATCAGCGGCTGACGTTGCAGGTCGGCCTCGAGGCTGGCGTTGGGGACGGTGAAATCCTGCAGGAATTCGGAGAAGGCGTCGTGGCGCTGGCGGGGGTTGGGCTGGAGCGCCTTGCGCAGGCAGCCCTCGATCCACAGCGGCAGGTCGCGGCGGCGGTGGCGGGCGGGGATGTAGGCGAGCTCCGAGTAGCTTTTGAGGCTGACCCGCTTGACCGCCGGTTCGTCGAACGGCAGCGCGCCGGTGATCATTTCGTACACGATCACCGCCAGCGAGAACAGGTCGGCGCGGAAACTGCCCGGTTCGCCCATGAGGTATTCCGGGGCGACGTAGTTGACGCTGCCTTGCGGCACCGACTTGTCGAGCGGGGAGGCGATCTCGTCGGTGCCGGCGATCATCACCGTGCCGAAGTCGAGAATCTTCACCCGCCCGTCGCGGTTGATCATGATGTTTTCCGGCTTGAGGTCCTGGTGGATCATGTCGGCGCGCTGGAAGGCGCGCAGGCCGGCGATGGTCTGGCGCACGATGTCGCGCACCGCGTCGAGCGGCGGGGCGGGGTTGTCCTGCATCCACTCGCGCAGGTTCATCCCCTCGATGTGCTCGCCGAGGTAGTACATGAACTGCTTCTCGCGCGCGCTGCGGTAGGTCTTCATCACGTTGGGGTGGTCGATGCGCTGGCCGACCCATTCCTCGCGGATGAAACCGTCGAGGTACACCGCGTCTTCGGCAAAGTTCTGGGACGGTGCCTTGAGCACATAGCGCTGGCCGTCGGCGCTGTCCTTGACCAGATACATGTGGCTGCGGGTGCCGGAGAAGATCACGTCGAGCACTTCGAAGCCGTCGATGCGGTTGCCCGGCACCAGCACCGGCGGAATCGGCCGCTGGGTGAGGCGGCGATGGGTCTCGTCGAGGGTCTCCAGCGGCAGCGCGTCGATGGCCACGATGAGCGCCGAGAGGTTGTCGTCCGAGCCGGCGGCGAGCGCTTCGTCCACCAGCTGGCGGGCGGTGACTTCCAGCGCGTCGCCGGCCTCGCTCAACAGCTGGCGGATGCGTCGCCGGTCGAGCACGCCGTGCACGCCGTCGGTGGTGAGCAGGATGCGGTCGCCCACCTCGAGCTCGCGCTTGGCGTAATCGACTTCCAGATGCGAATCGGCACCCAGCGCGCGGGCGAGAAATTCGCGCCCGCCCTCGGAGATGACGTGGTCGCGGGTGAGGCATTCGAGCTGGCGGCCGCGCAGGTGCCAGACGCGCGAGTCGCCGGCGTGGAAAACGTGCAGGGTGTTGGACTTGACGACCGCGGCCGAGAAGGTGGTGAGGAGGCTGTCGCGGGTGCCGTGGCGGGCGGCGTTCTGTCGGTGGATCCAGGCGTTGAGGCCGCTCATCACCTGCGAGGCGGCCTTGCGTACGCTCCACGTCGGCGGGGTCGAGAAGTAGTCGTTGATGAAGCCGGTGACCGCAGTCTGGCTGGCGATCTCCGAATCGGCGGCGCTGCTCACCCCGTCGCAGATCACCGCTGCCGCGCCCTTGAGGTCGCGGTCGGACCCCTCGGGCAGGTGGGCGGCGAAGGCGTCCTGGTTGACCGTCTTGAGGCCGGCAATGGAATGGCCGCCGAAGCGGACTTCAAGCTGTTGACTCACGCGGACCTCTCGATCAAAAAACCGGATGCCGGGCGGGGCCGGCATCCGGTGCGGGTGGCACAGGCGGGGCGGCGATGGCCCCGATTCTACCCAAGCCTCAGTTCACGCTGATCAGCTCGACCGAACCGTCCTCGTTGATCTCCGCCATGTGGCCCTTGGGCTCTTCCATGAACAGCAGGGTGACGAAGCCGAGCACCGCGGTCAGCGCGATCACGCCGAAGAAGATCTCGTAGCTCACCAGCGACAGCACGGTGAGGTACACCACCGCGCCGACGTTGCCGTAGGCGCCGGTCATCCCGGCGATCTGGCCGGTGAGGCGGCGCTTGATCAGCGGCACCACCGCGAACACCGCGCCTTCGCCGGCCTGCACGAAGAAGGAGCAGGCCATCGCTACCACCACCGCCACCCACAGCGGCCAGCTGGCGTTGGTCAGCGCCATCAGGGCGTAGCCGCCGGCCAGACCGGCGGTGAGGATGAGGAGGGTCTTCTTGCGACCGAAGCGGTCGGAGATCCAGCCGCCGCCGGGGCGCGACATGAGGTTCATGAACGCGTAGGCCGAGGCCACCAGACCGGCATAGACCGGGTCGAGGCCGAAGGTTTCGCCGAAGAACAGCGGCAGCATCGACACCACCGCCAGCTCGGAGCCGAAGGTGGCGAAGTACAGGATGTTGAGCACCGCGACCTGCTTGAACTTGTAGCGGTGCATCTCCGGCACCGGCTTGACGAAGATGTCGGCGTTGACCTTGTAGGCGCTGTAGGCGTCGTAGATGTAGATCAGGGTCAGGCCGGCGTAGATGGCGTTGGCGGCGAACGCGGTGATCATCTTCACCCCGGCCGGCGAGAGCTTCCAGGTGAGCAGCGCGAGGGCAGCGTACATCGGGATCTTCATCACCAGCAGGAAGTAGAAATCGCTGGTGCTGGTCACTTCCAGACCGCCGCTTTTCTTGGGCTTGAAGTAGGTCGAGCCCTTGGGGGTGTCGCTGACGTTGAAATACCAGATGAAGGAGAACAGCAGGCTCAGCGCGCCGGTGATGCCGATCGCGTAGCGCCAGCCGTTGTCGCCGCCGAAGATCAGGGCGATCGACGGCAGCAGCATCGCCCCGGCGGCCGAGCCGAAGTTGCCCCAGCCGCCGTAGA
>JAGRFO010000165.1:6231-21007 GCA_020446005.1 Rhodocyclaceae bacterium
TCGTTGGCCGGGAACCACTCGCTGACCATGCGGATGCCGATCACGAAGCCGGCGCCGATGAAACCCAGCAGGAAGCGCGCGATGGCCGCCTGGGTGAAGCTGTCGGCGAGCGCGAACATGAAGCACGGCACGCTGGAGATGAACAGCAGGGCGGCGTAGATGATGCGCGGGCCGTACTTGTCGGTGAGCATGCCGATCAGGATCCGCGCCGGGATGGTGAGCGCGACGTTGAGGATCAGCAGGGTCTTGACCTGGCCTTTTTCAAGGCCGAGCGACTCGGCGATGGCGCCCAGCAGCGGGGCGTGGTTGAACCACACGAAGAAGGTGATGAAAAACACCATCCACGACAGGTGGAGGATTTTCATCTTGCCGGTGAAAGAGAACAGGTTGAAGCGCTTGTCCTGACTCATGGGAGAACCTCAGAAAAGTTGGTGGGAATTTTTTGTTGTCTTGTGGCCGCAGCCCCGTGCCGGCGGGGGGCCGGGACGGGGCTGCGGCTGGTGGTGTTTTTGATCAGATCTGCAGCAGTACCGCGCCGTCCTCGACCTTGACCGCGAAGGGCTTGGTGCAGCCCACGTCGGGGGCGACCGCCTCGCCGTTTTCCAGCTGGATCTTCCAGCTGTGCAGCGGGCAGGTGACGGTGCGTCCATGCACGATCCCCTGCGAGAGAGGGCCGCCCTTGTGCGGGCACTTGTCGTGCACCGCGAACACTTCGTCCTCGCGGTTACGGAACACGGCGATGTCGCCGGCCGCCGACTTGACCACCCGCGAACCCAGCACGGGGATGTCCTCCAGCCGGCAAATGTGTTTCCACTGCGTCATGACGTCTGCTTGCATGTCAAATCCTTCAATTCAAGTCTCGATTCAAATCGGTGGCGGCTTCAGTGCGCGTCCGGCAGCACGCCGGCGGCGACTACGCGCGCCAGCCCGGTCTCGCGGGCATGTTCGGCGAAGCCCTTGTTGCGCCAGAAGAAGGCGCCGGGCATGGTGGTGGGGATCACCACGGCGTAGAACAGCGAGCGGCCGATGATGGCGGAGCACACCGCCGCCAGCGCGATCGGGGCGAGCAACAGCGCCTGACCGGTGGCGGCGAGGACGACCGCCAGCGCCAGCGCCAGGCCGAGCAGGCCGTTGCGCACGAGGTAGGGCCAGCCGTAGGTGGTGGTCTGCTCGAAGTGCGCCACCGCGCCTTCGTCGCCGCGTGCGCGCATGCGGCGGGCATGGGCGAAGAGGCCGACGGCTTCGAGCCCGAAACCGGCCGCCATGGCGGCGCCGAGCAGGCTGGCGAGGGCAGTGTCGATGACGCCGAGCGCGGCGCCCATCAGCCCCAGCAGCAGGCCGCCAAGACCCAGCGCGGTGCCGACGAAGCTGGTGGCGGTCTGCCAGTGGTTCCAGTACGGGCGTGCCGGGATCAGGTACAGCTTGATCATGTAGTAGCCGCCAAAGGCCAGCCCGAGCAGCGCCGCCGCCGCGGTGAGGGGCCTGAACAGCCCCGCGCCGGGAAAGCCCGGGAACAGGGTGAAGAAGGTGTAGCCGGCCAGCCCGCCGAAGAACAGCGACACGCCGGCGATCTCGCGGCTCACCGGCGACAGGCGCCAGTTGTTGAAGCCGCGGTAGAAGCGCATCGGTTTGCCCAGGTGCATGTTGAGCCTGAACAGCCCGAAGCCCATCAGCGCCAGCATCACGAACAGCGTCGGCAGGGCGACCAGCGCCGCCGAGGCGGGCAGCATCAGCAGGGCGAAGGCGCCCATCACCGCCTGCGCGCTGAGGGTGAAGGCGACGTGCGCGTTCTCGTGGGAGCCGAGCAGTTTCTTCAGATTCCACTGGCGTGCGCGCTGGGTTTCGGCCAGTTGCGGCTTGTAGCTGGTTTTGCCGTCCTGGGTCTGCTTGACGTAGACCAGCGGCGTGGTGTCGGTGCGGCGCATCTCGCGCGGCAGCTCGCGGGTCTGCTGGAAGCGGATGTTGGGGTGAGTGATGTCGGTGGTGGGGAAGCCGGGGATGTCGAGCTTGGTCTGCACCCGGTTCTCCGGCGCGGTCTCGACCACCCCGAAATCGAGCGCGCCGCCCAGACAGGCCGCGGCGCAGGCCGGCTTGAGGCCGACTTCCAGCCGGTCCACGCACATGTTGCACTTGGACACCTGACCCTTGATCGGATCGAGCTGGGGCGCGTTGTAGGGGCACACCCAGGTGCAGTAACCGCAGCCGAAGCAGATGTCCGGGTCCTGCAGCACTGCGCCGTATTCGGCGAACTTGGTGTAGGCGCGGGTCGGGCAGCCCTTCAGGCACACCGGGTTGTCGCAGTGGTTGCAGGCCATCGAGATGTTGACCCGGCGGAAGTCCGGGTAGGTGCCGCCTTCGACGTAGCCCACCGAGCGGAAGCTGATGTGCGCCGGCAGGTCGTTCTTCTCGCTGCAGGCGGCCTCGCAGGCGTGGCAGCCGATGCAGTTGTCGGCGGTGAAGTGGAAGCCGTGCTGCTTGTAGCGGTTGGGGTTGTCGCCCACCACCGGGTTGTTGTTGATGCGCAGGCTCTGGCCCGCCAGCGCGTTGGCCGGGTCGACCAGGTCGATGGCCTTGCCGTGCTGGTTGAGCCGGGCCGCGCCCGCCGGGGGGATGAAGGCGTAGGCGGGCTCTTCGGGGCGGACCTTGAAGGTCGGCTTGTTCTCTTGTGATTGCAACATGGCCGGCCTCCCGTCAGAAAGTCCGCGCCGCGACGTTCGCGGCGGCGGCGGCGTGTTGGTCGGCGGCCGCTTCGATGCGAACCGCGCATTGCTTGAATGCCGGCTGGCGCGAATAGGGGTCGAGCAGACCCAGGCTCAGGCGGTTGACGCATTCGTGGAAGTGGAAGGGGATGAACACCATGTTCGGCGGTACCCGCTGGGTGAGCTGCACCAGCACGATCGCATCGCCGCGGCGCGACACCAGCCGCGCGTAGGTCATGTGCTCGATGCCCAGCCGCTTGGCGGCGTCGGGGTTCATCTCCATGTAGGGCGTCGGGCTGAACTTGTTGACGTTGCCGATCTTGCCGGTGCGGGTGCGGGTGTGGAAGTGCTCCACCACGCGGCCGCTGTTGAGCCAGAAGGGGTAGTCCTCGTCCGGGCGCTCGTTGTTGTCGATGAAGGGCAGCGGGATCAGCTTGGCCTTGCCGTCCGGGTACTGGAACACGCCGTCGGTGTAGAGGCGCGGTGCACCGGTCTCGTCGCCGTCACGACAGGGCCACTGGATGCCGCGCTGGCTTTCGATCTTGTCGTGGGAGAGGCCGGAGTAGTCGAGCATGCGGCCCTTCGACAGCTCGCGCATCTCGTCGAACACTTCAGCGGGCGTCTCCGGGAAGCGGATCTTGCGGCCCTGCTCGAAGCGCTTGGCCATTTCGTTGAAGATCCACAAGTCGGCCTTGGAGTTGCCGTGCGGGGTGACGACCTTGCGCACCAGATTGACGCGCCGCTCGGTGTTGGTGAACACCCCTTCCTTCTCGCCCCACAGCGCGGCCGGCAGGTAGACGTGGCCGTACTTGGTGGTTTCGACGTCGGCGTAGGCGTCCTGCACGATCAGCAGTTCGAGCTTCTCCAGCGTTTTCTTGATGCGCGGGCTGTTGGGCATCGAAGTCATCGGGTTGGTCGCCACCAGCCACAGCCCCTTGATCTGCCCGGTCTCGATGGCCGGGAAGATGTCGGTCTGGGCGAGGCCGCGCTTCTTGGGGAAGAACTCCGGGTCGATGCCCCAGTAGGCGGCGATGTCTTCGCGGTCCTTTTCCTTTTCGAGCGCCCGGTAGCCGGGCAGACCGGAACAGGACGACCATTCGCGCGTGCCCATCGCGTTGCACTGCCCGGTGATCGACAGCGAGGTGCCGCCGGGCTTGCCGATGTTGCCGGTGATGAGGTTGAGGCTGTTGATGCCGACCACGCCGTCCGAGCCATGGGTGCTCTGGTTGATGCCCATGGTCCAGATCGACATCGCGGCGCCGGCCTTGGCGTAGATGCGGGCGACGTTGCGGATGGTGTCCTCGTCGATGCCGCAGACGCGCGAGGCGCTGACCGGGTCGTACTGCTCGACGAGCTGGGCGAACGCCTCGAAGCCGGTGGTGTGGGCTTCGATGTAGGCCGCATCGTGCAGGCCTTCCTTGATGATCACGTGCGCCAGGCTGTTGAGCAGCACCACGTCGGTGCCCGGCGTGATCGGCAGGTGAATGTCGGCCATCTGGGCGAACATGGTGACCCGCGGGTCGACCACGATGATCGGGAACTTGCGCTTCTCCAGCGCCTGGCGCAGCCGCCAGAAAATGATCGGATGCTGCTCCGGCAGGTTGGAGCCGAAGGCCATCAGGCATTCGGTGTGGCTGAAGTCGTCATAGCATCCCGGCGGTCCGTCGGAGCCGAAGGAACGCTTGTAACCGGACACCGCCGAGGCCATGCACAGCGTGGTGTTGCCGTCGTAGTTGTTGGAGCCGATCACCCCGCGCGCGAGCTTGCCGAGGGTGTAGAACTCCTCGGTGAGGATCTGGCCGGTGGATACGATGGCCACCGAATCGCGCCCGTACTTCTCCTGAATGCGCTTGATCTGGGCGGCCGAGTAGTCGAGCGCCTCATCCCAGTGGGTTTCGCGATAGGGGTCGATCACCCGCTCGCGCATCAGCGGCGTCTTGCCGCGGTTGGTCGAATTGAACAGCTCGTACTCGAAGATGCCCTTGATGCACAGCTTGCCCTGATTGACCGAAGCGTCGCCCACGCCGCGCGCGGCCACGCCCTTGCCCTCGGCATTGATGCCGACCTCGATCGAACAGCCCGTCGAGCAGTAGCCGCAGGTGGTGTATTTCCACTCGACCACGCCCTTGTCGGCCATCTTGATCGGATTCTTTGTCTCTCTCCCGAACAGCATGTCGGCGCGCCTCCTCAGGCTTCCAGCGGTTCGAATTCGCGCGACAGCTCGCCCTTTTCGGCGCGCGCGGTCCATGGATCCTTGTAGCCCTGCAGGGCGAACAGCAGGCGTTCGGCGAGGGCCTTGCGGTTGTCGGCGTCGTCGAGCACCTTGGACTTCACGTAGTCGAGACCGACCCGCTCCACGTAGTGCACCGTGCGCTCGAGGTAGAAACCTTCTTCGCGGTACAGCTGCAGGAAGGCGGCGGAGATTTCCTTCACCTCCTCGTCGTTCTTGGCCTTGCAGAAGAATTGCGCGACTTCGGTCTTGATGCCGCCGTTGCCGGCCACATAGATTTCGTAGCCGGAATCGACGCCGATCACCCCGACGTCCTTGATGCCGGCCTCGGCGCAGTTGCGCGGGCAACCGGAGACCGCCAGCTTGACCTTGTGCGGGCTCCACATGCCGAACAGCATCTTCTCGAGCTTGACGCCCAGATCCATCGAGCGCTGGGTGCCGAAGCGGCAGTGCTCGGCGCCGACGCAGGTCTTGACCGTGCGGATCGACTTGCCATAGGCGTGGCCGGAGACCATGCCGGCCTGGCTGAGGTCGTGCCAGATCAGCGGCAGGTCGGCCTTCTTGACGCCGAGCAGGTCGATGCGCTGGCCGCCGGTGACCTTCACCGTCGGCACCTGATACTTGTCGGCGGCGTCAGCGATCGCGCGCAGTTCATTGGGGGTGGTCAGCCCGCCGAGCATGCGCGGCACCACCGAGTAGGTGCCGTCCTTCTGGATGTTGGCGTGGGCGCGCTCGTTGATGAAGCGGCTCTGCGGATCGTCGGTGCCCTCGTGCGGCCAGGTCGACACCACGTAGTAGTTCAGCGCCGGGCGGCAGGAGGCGCAGCCGTTGGGGGTCTGCCAGCCCATGAAGTCCATCACCGCCTGCGTGCTGAGCAGTTTGTGCTCGCGGATCGCGGTGCGCACTTCGCCGTGGGAGTGGTCGGTGCAGCCGCACACCGCCTTGTTGTTGGAGTCCGCCGGGGTGTAGGCGCCGCCGATGGTGGAGGCCAGAATCTGCTCCACCAGCCCGGTGCACGAGCCGCAGGAGCTCGACGCCTTGGTGTGCTTGCGCACCTCGTCGAGGGTGAACAGGCCGTTGGACTTGATCGCCTTGACGATGTCGCCCTTGCACACCCCGTTACAGCCGCACACTTCGGCCTCGTCGGGCAGCGCGGCGGCGGAGTTCTGGCCCTTGTGGCCGGCGTCGCCGAGGTGGCTGTTGCCGAACAGCAGGTGGTCGCGCAGTTCGGTGACGTCCTGCTCGTCCTTGAGCATCTGGAAGTACCAGGCGCCGTCCTTGGTGTCGCCGTACATCACCGCGCCGACCAGCTTATTGTCCTTGAGCACCACGCGCTTGTAGACGCCCGCGCCGGGGTCGTGGAGGACGATGTCCTCGGTGCCTTCGCCGCCGAAGAAGTTGCCCGCCGAGAACACGTCGATGCCGGTGACCTTGAGTTTGGTGGAGGTCACCGAGCCCTGGTAGCGGCCGATGCCGTACATCGCCAGGTGGTTGGCGCACACCTTGGCCTGCTCGAACAGCGGGGCCACCAGACCGTAGGCGATGCCGCGGTGATTGGCGCACTCGCCCACCGCGTACACGCGCGGATCGAAGGTCTGCAGGGTGTCATTGACCACGATGCCGCGGTCGCAGTGGATGCCGGCGGATTCGGCCAGCGCGGTGTTGGGGCGGATGCCGGCGGCCATCACCACCAGATCGGCGGGGATGGTCTCGCCGTCCTTGAAACTCACGCTGCCCACCCGGCCGGAGGCGTCGGCGGCCAGCGCGGCGGTCAGCTTGGGCAGCAGGAACTTCATGCCCTTGGCTTCCAGCGACTTCTGCAGCATGTCGGCGGCAGTCTTGTCGAGCTGGCGCTCCATGATCCACTCGCCCAGATGCACCACGGTCACGTCCATCCCACGCAGGATCAGGCCGTTGGCGGCTTCCAGGCCGAGCAGGCCGGCCCCGATCACCACCGCGTGCTTGTGGTTGGCGGCGGCCTCGATCATCGCGTCGGTGTCGGCGATGTCGCGGTAGGCGATCACCCCCGGCAGGTCGGCGCCCGGGATCGGCAGCATGAAGGGGTTGGAGCCGGTGGCCAGCAGCAGGCGGTCGTACTCGCACTCGGTGCCGTCTTCGGCAAACACCTTGCGGGCCTTGCGGTCGATCTTGATCACCTTCTTGTTGAGGTGCAGATCGATGTGGTTGTCGGCGTACCAGTTCAGGTCGTTGAGAATGATGTCCTGGATCGTCATCTCGCCGGCCAGCACCGGGGAGAGCAGGATGCGGTTGTAGTTGGGGTGCGGTTCGGCGCCGAACACCGTGATGTCATACATGTCCGGTGCGATCTTGATCATTTCCTCAAGCGTCCGGACGCCGGCCATGCCGTTGCCCACCATTACCAATTTCAACTTGCGCATGATTCTTCCCTTGCAACGTACGCCCGACGAGGGGGAGTCGGGCAGGATGAGTCTGTCGCGCCAGGGATCGACGTTGATCCGGGACGGCGGGGTCGTCGTCGACCCATGCCTGGCTGATGCGGATAAGGGGTGTGCGGTGTGGGCACAGTCCCCTCAGACTGATTAGCAAGGGGTGTGCCAGTCAGGGGGGTATGCAGGCGTGCTGCATTGCGGCATTTTTCCTGCGGCGGGGGGCGTGTATGCGCACCGCTGTGGTGCGGTCACTGCCATGCTGCGTCGATATCAGTGCGCGCGCAGTGGTCGGAAGATCACGTGCAGGGCAAGCAGCAGCACCCCGGCAAACGACAGCAGCGACCAGTTGGCGATCGACAGACCGAGCAGGCTCCAGTCGATCGCGCTGCAATCGCCCGCGCCGCGAAAGATCATCGGAAACGCCTCGGTCAGCGGAAAGCTCTCCATCAGGTACTCCAGCCCCGGCCCGCAGGTTGCGATGTCGGGCGGAAAACGCTGAATCCAGCTCTGCCGCGCCGCCACCCCGCCGCCGGCCAGCGCCAGCAGCGCCAGCATCACCCCGTAGCCGGTGCGCATCCGCCCGGTGCTGGCGTGAACGCCGGCGACCAACGCCAGCACCACCGCCGTCGCAAAAGCGTAGCGCTGCATGATGCACATCGGACACGGCTCCAGCCCGACCACGTGCTGCAGATACAGGCCGAAGCCGAGCAGGCCGGTGCCGACGACGGCGAGGGCGAGAAAGGGAAAGCGCGGGCGGTCAAGCAAGGCGAGCATGGCGGGTCGGGCGGCTGGGGTGGGCGGATTCTAGCAGGTCAGTGGTCTCGGACGACGACCGCGCCGTCAAGTTCCGCGCGGCCCTACAGCCGGGCGCCGACCATGTGGACGCCGTCGCTGCCGCGCACCAGCTCGATGGTGACCCCGTAGGCCTCCCCCAGCGCGGGGGAGGCCAGCACCGCATCGCGGCTGCCGGAGGCGACGACCCGGCCGTCCTGCATCAGCAGGATGTGGTCGGCGAAGCGGGCGGCCAGGTTCAGGTCGTGCATTGCCGCGATGGTCACCGCCCCGCGCTCGGCGCTCAGCGTGCGCAGGGTCTGCATCACTTCGAGCTGTCGGCGCAGGTCGAGGGCGCTGGTCGGCTCGTCGAGCAGAAACAGGCGCGCCGGGCGCACCAGGGTCTGGCACAGCGACACCATCTGCTGCTGGCCGCCGGAGAGTTCGCCGATCTGGCGGTCCGACAGCGCGCAGATGCCGAAACGGTCGAGCAGGGCTGCGACGGCGGCGATGTCGGCATCGTCCACCCGCCAGTCGCGCAGGTGCTTGCGCGCCAGCAACACCACCTCGAACACTGTCAGCGCCGCGTTGCTGGCGTAGCTTTGCGGCATGTAGCAGACATGGCGAATGCGCTCGGCGCGGCTCATGGCGTGCAGCGCCGCCTCGCCCAGCATGAGCTGGCCGGACTGGGGCTGGAGCAGCCCGGCCAGGCAGCGGAACAGCGTCGACTTGCCGGCCGCGTTGGGTCCGAGCAGGGCGGTCAGCTTGCCGGCCGGCAGCGTGCCGGTGTCCACCGCGTGCAGCGCCGGCTTGTGCGGATAGGCAAAGCTGAGCGCCTCCACCCGCAGCGTCATGACCAGTTCCTGCGCCGCACCGAGAGGATCAGGCTGATGAAGAAGGGGATGCCGATCAGCGCGGTGATGATGCCCACCGGATAGATCACGCCGGGCGTCATCGATTTGCTGATCAGCGAGGTGAGCGACATCATCAGCGCCCCGGCGAGCGCCGACATGGGCAGAAAGTAGCGTTGCTCCTCGCCCACCAGCAGGCGTGCGATGTGCGGGCCGACCAGCCCGACGAAGCCGATGGTGCCGACGAAGGCGACCGCCGTGGCGGCCAGCAGCGACACCCCGATCAGCACCTGAACGCGCAGCCGCGCGGTGTCGATGCCCAGCGCGGCGGCGCGGTCGTCGCCCAGGCGCAGGGCCGTCAGCGACCAGCTGCGGGTGACGAAGAACGGCAGCACGAGCGCCATCGCCACGGCGCAGACCGCCAGCTTCTCCCAGGTGGCGCGCGACAGCGAGCCCATCATCCAGAACACGATCTGCGACAGTTGGGCGTCGCTGGCGGTGTATTGGAGCAGGCCGAGCAGGGCATTGAAGGTAAACAGCAGGGCGATGCCGATCAGCACCATGGTTTCGCTGGACGCGCCGCGCAGGCGGGTGAACAGGTACAGCAGCAGCGCGGTGAGCAGGGCGAAGGTGAAGGCGCCGACGCTGATCCACAGGCTGTGGCCGAAGGGCAGCCCCTCCACTCCGAGGACGATCGCCAGCGCCGCGCCGAAGGCCGAGGCCGAGGAGATGCCCAGGGTGAAGGGGTCGGCCAGCGGGTTGTTGAGGATGGTCTGCATCTGGGCGCCCGCCGCGCCGAGCATCACGCCGACCGCGATCGCCATCAGCGCCACCGGCAGGCGCAGCTGCCAGATCACCACTTTGAGCTGCGCGCCGCGCGCATCGGGGTCGAGCAGCACCGCCAGCACGTCGGCCAGCCGGTAGTGGCCCGGCCCGGTGGCGGCATCCAGCCCAAGGCTGAGCAGCAGGG
Source organism: Rhodocyclaceae bacterium (assembly GCA_020446005.1). Lineage (GTDB taxonomy): Bacteria > Pseudomonadota > Gammaproteobacteria > Burkholderiales > Rhodocyclaceae > Nitrogeniibacter. The sequence goes on from JAGRFO010000165.1 coordinate 16,164, forward strand.
CGAATGTCGCGACAAGCAGCGCGGTGCCGCGCAGGCGGGTGCGCTGGCGGTAGCGCGCGCCAACCGGAGCGTCAGGCATCGATGTCGGGTTCCGCGTGGGGAGCGCTCATTGCCAGTGTGTTTCGGCGTCTTTCAGTTCCGAAAAACGTAGCACATGTGAGGTGATGATGGTCTGGACGGCTTCCAGGGCAGCGCTGTCGGCGGCGCTGGCGTCGAAGCGCAGGTTCTGTGCGTGCACTGACATGGTGCATTCACCCATCGGAAAGGTGATACAGGCGCGGTTGCCGTCGCGCTGCACCGCGACTTTGCGGGCGAAATGCTTGCTCAGCGATTCGAAATAGGCGTGACTTTTGGTTGCCTGAAGGCTCAGTGTGGTGGAGGGCATGAGTGTTCAGTCCCGGGAGATGGCGTAGACGCCGTTGAGATTGACGGGGTCGAAACCGGCGAGCAGATCGTCCAGCAGGCGCTCGGGCTGCAGGTCGTCAAAGCGCTGGGGATGGAGCCACTGGGCGATCTTCTGCAGGGCGTAGATGTTGAGCGGGGAGTTGTAGAAGTGATGCCACAGGGCGTGCGCGCGACGGTTGCGCACCGCCGGCAGATCGGCAAAGCCGTCGCGCTGGAGCACCGCGTCGAGCGAGTGGCGGGCGGTCTGGGCGTCGACCCCCGCGCCGAGCACGATGCGGGTGTGGCCGCCGGTCTCGCCGGGATGGCCGATGGCGGTGCCGATGTACACCTCGGGGGCGGTGGCGATCACGTGTTCGAGGCTCAGTTCGCCGACGGGGCCAGGCAGCACCCCGGTGGCGACGTTGCAGCCGCCGGCCGCTTCGATCAGATCGGCGAACATGCCTTTGGCGATGGTGATGCAACAGGGCTGCGCGGTGTCCACCCGGGCTTCGATCAGCACGCTCGGGCAGTGTGCTGGCGGGGCGTCGCGGAGGCGCTCGGTGACCCGCGCCAGTTCCTTGCGGTAGCGCTCGGCGAAGGCCGCGCCGCGCGCCTCCAGCCCCAGCACCCGGGCGACGATCTCGACACTCGGGGCGGTGTTCTCGAGCGGCTTCTGGCGGAAGTCGATGAACACCACCTTGATGCCGGCGGCTTCCAGCCGTTCGATGATGTGGTGCGAGCGGGCGCCTGGGCCGTGTCCCTGCAGACCGAAGATCGCCACCTCGGGGCGGGCGAGAATGGCCTGCTCGACGCTGACGGTTTCCTCCGAGGTCTGTCCGAAGGTGGTGACCGCGTCGATGTCCGGGAATGCTTCGCGGTAGCGCTCGAAGCCGCCCGGATCGAAGCGGCGGAACTCGTTCATCATGGCGGCCACCCGCGACAGCGGTGCGTCTACGCCAAGTACCCCGAGTACGGCCAGAAAACGGCCTTCGCCGAGGATCACCTTCTGGGCCGGGGCGTCGAGTACCACGTTGCGTCCGGCGATGTCGGTGATGCGCACTTCGGCGTGCGCCGGGGCGAGCGACAGGCACAACAGGAGGGCGAGAAGAAGGCGGGGCATGCGGGCGCTCCGGTCGGTGGATGGAAGACGGCGCCCCGTCGGCCGGGGCGCCGTGGGCGGGGCGGGCGGCGGGGTCAGAAGGTGTAGCTCGCGGACAGGCGGAAGTCGCGGCCCGGCTCTGGCAGGCCGTAGGGGGCGGTGGCGTTGTTGCGCGAGTAGTAGGTGCCCTGGTCGTAGTAGAACTTGTCGAACAGGTTGTTGATCGCCAGCCCCAGGCTCAGGGCGCGGGTCGGCTGCCAGCGCACGAACACGTCATGGACGGCGTAGCTGGCCTTCTCGTCCTGGCCGCTGCGCACGAAGTCGAGCTTTTCGACGAAGCGTGCGTCCCAGCCCACCGACAGGGTGTCGCTCATCTCGTGGCTGAGGCCGAGCGTCCAGGTGCGTCCGTAGGCGGTGCCCAGCCCCATGTCGCCGCTGGAGAGCGGCTGGCCGCCGACCTTCGGTTTGCTGTGGGCGACGCCGGCGTGCAGTTCCACGGCGTCCCAGAAGTAGGCCATGCGCAAGGCGTAGCCGTGCACCTTGACCTCGTCAACATAGCTGTAGCGGGTGGTGGTGCCGGTGTACTGGGCGTGCGCGATGTGCTGGCGAAACAACTCGCCGCTGGCCGCGAAGGGGCCGGCGTCGTAGCGGAAGCCGAGCTCGTAGTTGTCCGCCTTTTCGGCCTCCAGCTTGCCGAGGGTGAAGCCGGGCAGGGCGGTGGTGGTGTCCGCGCCGGTATGGCTGGTGAGGGTGCCGCCGGTGGGCGGGAATTCCAGGAAGAACACTTCCGGGCTGCTCACCCCCTTGAAAGCGCGCGCATAGCCGGCACTCAGCGCCAGTTGCTCGGTGAGCTTGAAGCTCAGGGTGGCGTTGGGGCTCACCCCGTTGTCGCTGATGTTGACGCCCTTGTTGTCGGTGTAGTCGTAGTCGTCGTAGCGCACCCCGGTGCTGAGGTTGAGGCGCTCGGTCAGGCTCAGCTCGGCCTGCAGGAACAGGGCGTTGATGTCGGTCTTCTCGTTCCTGAAATTGCTTACTGCGGGATTGGTCAGGTAGGCGGTGTCACGTCGATGCTCGTAGCCGTATTCCAGCGTGTGCGCGCCGAGCCGGCTGGTGTTGCGCAGGTCGAAACCGAGACTCTTGACGCCGCCGCCGTGGTACTGGCCGCCGTAGTAGTCGCTGTAGGTAAAGGGAAAGAGCGGCGGCCAGACCGCGGCCCACTGGTCGCCGCGCTTTTCGATGCTGCTGTCGTTGTGATAGAGGGTTGCGCTCAGGTCGATCAGCGGGTTGGTCGGGTGGTAGCCGTACTTGGCGATCCACGACTTGCGGTCGGTCTTCTGGTCGACCGGGATGTTCGGATAGGCCGGGTGGGTGATCGTTCCCATGTTCGGGCGTGCATAGCGGCGGCCGTCGTCAAGGTAGTCCTCGTAGCTCAGCGAGAGCGCATGCTCGCCGCCCACCGTGCCGCCGAGCTTGATCCGCAGGTCGCGTTGCATCTGCTCGGTTTCCGGGACTCGCTGACCGTCGCCGGCCTTGTAATCGTCGGTCGATTGCACGTGGGTGCCGCTCACCAGCAGGCCGAAATCCTCGCTCACCCGGCCATACACGCTGGCGTGCTTCTTCCACGCGTTGTTGTTGGTGGCGAAGCCGGTCTTGAGCAGCGCGCCGACGCGCTGGCCGGGCTGGAGCAGGTCGAGCGCATCCTTGAGCTTGAAGTGGATCGCTCCGCCCAGCGCGCCCGCCCCGTCGGCGGCGTTGCCGGCGCCCGCCTTGACGACCACCTCCTTGATCAGCTCCGGCTCGACCGACACCCGGCCCTGGTGGTGGTACAGATAGCCGGCCTGCGTTGCGCCGTCGATGGTGACGTTGAGCAGGGTGTCTTCGAGGCCGCGCACGTAGATTTTCTGCGCCACCGGCGCGCCGCCGCCGACGGTGATCGACGGGTCGTGGTTGAGCAGGTCTTCCAGATCGGCGCTCTGGCGCGTGTCGATCATCTCGTCGTCGAGCGCCACCGTGAAATCCGCCTCCGCTGCGCCCAGCACGCGCACCGTGCCCAATTGTTTGGTGATCCCCGCGCCGGTGTCGGCGAACGCAGCCGGCGTGCCGAGCAAGGCGATGAGGATGCTGTGGGCCAGGGTGTGGCGGAGCGGCTGGCGCCGGCGCCGGGAACGGGATTGAGAACGCATGATCTGGGTCGCCTTGACGGTCTGGGCCGTCGTAAAGATTGAAAATCGGAACGATTCAAATGATAATCAATCTCATCCGCATTTGTTTTTGCGGGGCCGTCAAAGTGTTTTGCGGCAGCGCCAAGGCGCTGCGCGCGGAGTCAAGCCGTGACCGGATCGACCCCTTCCCTGCCATCCGCCAGTGTGCAACTGTCGATTGTCGAGCACATCGAGGGGTGCTGCTCCTTTGCGGAACTGGGGCTCGACCTGAGCATCCACGCCAACGACAGCCTCGAACGCAAGAACGCCCACGAGCAGTTCAACCTGTCGCCCAAGCTCACCGTGGCGCTGATTCTTGAGGGCGATCTGGACGCCGCGCTCGACGACCATCCCCTGTGCGTGACCAGCCGCAACGGGCCGGCCGGCTATCTGTGGATCAACCGCAACAACGCCCGGCTGGACCGCTGGACACGCTCAGGCCAGCGGATCCGCAAGATCATCGTCAGCCTGCCGCTGGAGCAGTTCGCGCGGATTGCCGATCCCGGCGACGCTGCCCTCGCTGCGCTGACGACTGGCGACATGGTCTTGATGCGCTGGGCCCCCAACCCACAATCCCTGCGCTACGCCGAAGAGATTTTTGCGGCCGAACGCGATATCTCCGCGCTCAACGCCTTGACCGGCGCGATGGCGGCGCTCGGCCTGATCCGTCAGGCGCTCATGCAAAACCAGGCGACGCAGCCCCGCACGCCCGTTGGCGAACTCACCACCCGCGATGCCCAGCGCGCCAGGACGGTGCGCAATCACTTGCTCGATCACATCGACGCGCCGCTGCCGCTCGACGATCTGGCCAAGGCGGCCGGCATGAGCGTGCGCAACCTGCAGCGGGTTTTCAAGAACGCTTACGGCGCCACGGTGATGGAGTTCGTCCGCACCCGGCGCCTCGAACTGGCCCGGCTGGCCTTGCTCGAAGACGGTATCAATGTGAGCGAAGCGGCCTACCGTGCCGGCTATTCGGGGGTGGCGAACTTCTCCACCGCCTTCCAGCGCGAATTTGGGTATCCGCCCTCGGTCTGCATCCGCGCCCCGGGGCGCGCCGTTCGCCCGTCCTGAACGGGCGGCGGGGTTCAGGACGCGGTGCGCCCGGCCTGGGCGGCGAGGCGTTTGAGCTCCGGGATGCACGAGCCGCAGTTGGTGCCGCA
>JAGRFO010000166.1 GCA_020446005.1 Rhodocyclaceae bacterium
AGGCGACGAAGGCGGTGGTGCCGAGGCCCGCGCCGATCGCCTCGCCGGCGATCACCACCGCCAGCGCCGCCAGCCGGCCGCCATCGGACGGCGCGGGGCCGAGCCAGGCCAGCCACACGAAACCGAGAATGGTCACCAGTTGCACGACGCCGAACAGCCACAGCGCGCGGTTGATGCCGAGCTTGATCATCCAGATGCCGCCGACAATGCCGCCAATGACCATCGGCCACAGCCCGGCGTTCTTGGCGATGATGCCGATCTCGGTCTTGCTGTAGCCCATGTCGAGGTAGAAGGGCGTGGCCAGCGCGGTGCACAGCGAATCGCCGAGCTTGTACAGAAAGATGAAGGCCAGCACCAGTAGCGCGGACTGCACGCCGTGGCGGGTGAAGAACTCGTGGAAGGGTTCGACCACCGCGTCGCGCAGGGTGCGCGGGCGGGTCGCGGCGGCGGTCGGTTCGGCCACCATCAGCGTCATCACCATGCCCGGCAGCATGAAGGCGGCGGTGATGAGGAAGACCTGCGACCAAGGCAGGTGATCGGCCAGGATCAGCGACAGCGAGCCCGGCACGAGGCCGGCGATGCGGTAGGCGTTCACGTGGATGGCGTTGCCGAGGCCGAGCTCGACATCCGGCAGGATCTCGCGGCGGAAGGCGTCGAGCGCGATGTCCAGCGTCGCCGAGCACAGCGCGATCACGGCGGTGAGCGCCACCACCAAGGAAAGCTGGTCCGTGGGCGAGAGCCGCCCCAGCCAGGCAATGGCGGCGAGCAGACCGAGCTGGGTGAGCAACATCCAGCTGCGCCGTCGCCCGAGCACCGGCAGGATGCCGAAGCGGTCGAGCAGCGGCGCCCACAGGAATTTCCAGGTGTAGGGAAACTGGATCAGCGCGAAAGCACCGATCGCCTTGAGCGACAGCCCTTCGGTCTTGAGCCAGGCCGGTACCAGATTGAGCAGCAGATACAGCGGCAGGCCCGAGGCGAAACCGGTGAAGACGCACACCAGCATGCGCCGGTTGAGGATGATCTCGCGCCAGCCGCGGCGCGCCACTGCCGGTTCGCTCACTGCGTTCCTTTGGGCGCGTCGTCGGCGCTACGCTCCTCGCGGATGGCATCGGCCACCCCGCTGCTGACTTCGCCGAGGCGCTCGGCGGCGCGGCGGGTGGCTTCAAAGAAGCGTTCGGCGGCCTCGCTGGTGGCGTCACTGGCGTCGCGCGGCGGTTCCTTGCCGGTCGCGACGGGGCGCTCCTCGACCGGCGCGGCGGGCGGCTCGGCAGGTGGATCTTGCGCGGGCGGCGTCATCGCCGCTTCGGTGGCGGCGCCGGCGGCCTCGCCCAGTTTGCGCAGCGCCTCGCCGGCCTTGTCGATGGCCTGGCGGGCGGCATCGCCGGCGTCGCGCGCGGCCTGCTCGGCGCGCTCACTGGCGCTTGGTGCGGGGGGCGGCGGCTCCGGCGCGCAACCCACGCTGACGATACAGAGACTCGACACCAGCCACAGGGGCGCCCGGCCCATTGCAAACCTCCCGCGTTTCATCGTTTGACGAGTCGCCATTGTCCCACAGCTGTTCGCCCCGGATCGCACCGCGACATTCAGGGCAGCAAGGCGCGTGCGTGGTGGCGCAGGTGATCGTCAATGAAACTGGCGATGAAAAAATAGCTGTGATCGTAGCCGGCCTGCATGCGCAGGGTCATCGGATAGCCGGCGGCCTCGGCGGCGGCGCGCAGGCGCTCGGGATGGAGTTGCTCGTCCAGAAACGCATCTTCGTCACCCTGATCGATCAGCATCGGCAAGGTTTCGCCGGCCGCGCCGATCAGCACGCTGGCATCCCACTCACGCCAGGCCTCGCGGTCTTCACCCAGATAGCGGCTGAAGGCCTTGTGGCCCCAGGGACAATCGCTCGGCGCGCAGATCGGCGAAAAGGCGGAGACCGAGGCATAGCGCCCCGGATTGCGCAGCGCGCACACCAGCGCGCCGTGGCCGCCCATCGAATGACCGCTGATGGCGCGCGCGGCGGTGACCGGAAAATGCGCCTCGACCAACGCCGGCAGCTCCTGCGTCACATAGTCGTACATGCGGTAGTGGGTGGCCCAGGGCGCTTGGGTGGCGTTGAGGTAGAAACCCGCGCCGTGGCCGAAGTCCCAGCCGCCATCGGGGTCGCCCGGCACCTCCGGCCCGCGCGGGCTGGTGTCGGGCGCGACGATGGCGATCCCCAGCTCGGCGGCCAGCCGCTGGGCGCCGGCCTTGTGCATGAAATTCTCATCGGTGCAGGTCAGCCCGGAGAGCCAGTAGAGCACCGGCACCGGCGCGGCGGCGGCCTGCGGCGGGATGTAGATGGCGAACACCATCTCGCAGCCGAGGCTGTTCGAGTGATGGCGATAACGGGTGTGCCAGCCGCCAAAGCTCTTGTTGCTGGCGATTCGCTCGAGGCTGTCGTCCATCGCTGCGCTCACCGGTCGAAGTGGATCAC
>JAGRFO010000167.1 GCA_020446005.1 Rhodocyclaceae bacterium
CGCCAGGTACAGCGCTTCCTCGACCGCGGTGTTGCCGCCGCCGATCACCGCGACGTCCTGCTCGCGGAAGAAGAATCCGTCGCAAGTGGCGCAGGCCGACACGCCCTTGCCCATGAAGGCATCTTCCGACGGCAGGCCGATGTACTTGGCGGTGGCGCCGGTGGCGATGATGAGCGCGTCGCAGGTGTATTCGCCCGCGTCGCCGACCAGTCGGATCGGGGTTTCGGCAAGATGCGTGGTGTGGATGTGGTCGAACACCATCTCGGTGTCGAAGCGCTCGGCGTGCTTCTGGAAGCGCGCCATCAGCTCCGGGCCCTGCACGCCGTCGGCGTCGGCCGGCCAGTTGTCGACATCGGTGGTGGTCATGAGCTGACCGCCCTGGGCGATGCCGGTGATTAGCACCGGGTTCAGGTTGGCGCGCGCGGCGTACACCGCGGCGGAGTAACCGGCCGGGCCGGAACCGAGAATGATGAGTTTGTCGTGGCGGGTGCTCATGAGATTTTCTTCAGGCAAGTGAGTGATTGGAGTTCGGCGGAAATTATAGCCTGCGGCGTGGAATCAAGATTTCGCGCGCGCTGCCGTCAATGAAAGTGCATTACGTCTCGCCTCGGGGGGACGTTAACTTTCGATGTAATCGTGATAGTGTCGCAAATGCTGAATCACTGCTTTGCAGGCATCGTCAGCTTGAAAAATAGAACGCAGGATCAGGAGACAAGGATGGTTCAGGGTGCTGTTTCCAATATTGCCTTGCGCACGTTTGCGCTGTTTCAGGGCCTGAGCGACGAGCGGCTGGCCCACGTGGCGCGCTGCGCGATGATGCGCCGGGTGCCGCGCAATCAGGCGGTGGTGCACGCCGGCGATCACCCCGACTATGTCTACTTCGTGCTCACCGGCAGTCTCAAGGTGCTGGTGAGCGACGAGGACGGGCGCGAAGTGATCCTCACCATTCTCGGGCAGGGCGAGCTGTTCGGCGAGATGAGCATTTTCGACGATCAGCCGCGTTCGGCCTCGGTGGTGGCGGTGATGGCCTCCGATCTAGTGATGATCTCCAAGCAGGACCTCAAACAGCTGATGCGCGACGATTTCGACATCGCCTGGCGCATCATGTGCAACCTGGCCGACCGCCTGCGCAATGCCGACCGCAAGATCGAGAGTCTGGCCCTGATGGACGTGTACGGCCGGGTGGCTCACCTGCTGCTCGAAATGGCCGAGGAGAAAAACGGCCAGACCATCGTGGTGCGCAAGATCTCCAAGCAGGACATCGCCAAAATGATCGGAGCCTCGCGCGAGATGGTCAGCCGGGTGATGAAGGATCTCGGCATTCAGGGGCTGATCGAAGAGACCCCCGGCGGCATCATCCTGCGCGACCGCATCCAGGAACTCTGAAGCCCGGCGCGGGCGACCCGCCGAACGCACGCCCCGTCCATCCCGGCGGGGCGTTCTCGTATAATGCGCCTGTGTTTTTCAGCGGCTGCCCCCGGCGGCTCAGTGCACCACTCATGGCGTCTCAAACCCGATCCCGCAATCAACCGCTGCCCGAGCGGATCGCCCACCTGCTGCAGGAAACCCGCTGGATCATTCTCGGCGTGCTGGCGATATACGTGGCGATGATCCTGCTCGGCTACAACAAGGCCGATCCGGGCTGGTCGCACGCCACCGAAGTGGCGCGGGTCACCAATCCCGGCGGGCGCCTCGGCGCCTGGCTGGCGGATGTGCTGCTGTACCTGTTCGGCGGTTCGGCCTGGTGGCTGGTGATTTTTTTCGGCTATGGCATTGCCTGGGGCTTCCGCCGTTTTCGCGAGGAATTCAGCGCCGATCGGCGCTCCCTGTTCATCGTCGTGTCCGGCTTCGTGGTGGTGCTGATCGCCAGCGCCTCGCTCGAAGCGCTGCGCTTCCATTCCACCGGCAGCGGCCTGCCGTTGGCGCCGGGCGGTCTGCTGGGCACCGAGCTGGGGGCGGCGGCGCATAAATACCTCGGATTTACCGGCGGCACGCTGGTGTTGCTGGCGCTGATCGGCGGCGGTCTGAGCCTGTTTACCGGCATCTCCTGGCTGGCCGCCACCGAGCGCATGGGCGCTTGGCTGGAGCAGCTGTGGCTGTCGACCGCGCATGCGTACGTGACCTGGCGCGACCGTCGCGCCGGCCGCGAGCTGGCGCAGCAACGCGAGGCGGTGGTCCAGACGCGGCGCGCCCGGGCGGAAAAATCGCCGGCCGCGCCGGTGCGCATCGAACCGGCGGTGGTGGCGGTCGACCCCTCCGAGCGGGTGCTCAAGGAGCGCCAGCAGAATCTGTTCGGCGATGCCGGCGAGGGCATGCCGCCGCCGGTCGGCCTGCTCGACGCCCCGTCCAATGACGTGGAGCCGCCGAGCGACGCGACGCTGGAATTCACGTCCCGCTTCATCGAGCAGAAGCTGGCCGATTTTGGCGTCGAGGTGAAGGTGATTGCGGCCTATCCCGGCCCGGTCATCACCCGCTACGAGTTCGAGCCGGCCACCGGCGTGAAGGGCTCGCAGGTGGTCAATCTGGCCAAGGACCTGGCGCGCGCGCTGTCGTTGATCTCGGTGCGGGTGGTCGAGACGGTGCCCGGCAAGTCGTGCATGGCACTGGAGTTGCCCAACCCCAAGCGCCAGACCGTGCGCCTGTCGGAAATCCTCGGCTCCAAGGCCTACCACGACATGCACTCGGCGCTCACCGTGGGGCTGGGCAAGGACATTTCCGGCAACCCGGTGGTGGCCGATCTGGCCAAGATGCCGCACCTGCTGGTGGCGGGGACGACCGGTTCGGGCAAGTCGGTGGGGATCAACGCGATGATCCTGTCGCTGCTCTACAAGAGCCCGCCGGACAAGGTGCGGCTGATCATGGTCGACCCGAAAATGCTCGAACTGTCGATCTACGAGGGCATTCCGCATCTGCTCGCGCCGGTGGTCACCGACATGAAGCACGCCGCCAACGCGCTCAACTGGTGCGTCGGCGAAATGGAGAAGCGCTACAAGCTGATGGCGGCCGTCGGGGTGCGCAATCTGGCCGGCTTCAACAAGCAGGTGAACGAGGCCAAGAAGGCCGAGCAGCCGCTCACCAATCCCTTCGCGATCAACCCGGACAACCCCGAGCCGCTCGAGCCGCTGCCGCACATCGTGGTGATCGTCGACGAGCTGGCCGACATGATGATGGTGGTCGGCAAGAAGGTGGAGGAACTGATCGCCCGCCTCGCGCAGAAGGCGCGCGCCGCCGGCATCCACCTGATCCTCGCCACCCAGCGACCGTCGGTGGACGTGATCACCGGCCTCATCAAGGCCAACATCCCGACCCGGATGGCTTTTCAGGTGTCCTCCAAGATCGACTCGCGCACCATCCTCGACCAGATGGGTGCCGAAAACCTGCTCGGCATGGGCGACATGCTCTATCTGCCGCCGGGTTCGGGCCTGCCGATGCGCGTGCATGGCGCCTTCGTGGCCGATGGCGAGGTGCACAAAGTGGTGGATCACCTCAAGCAGCAGGGTGCGCCGGACTACATTGACGACATCCTCGAACCGCCCGACGAGGCGGCCGACGCGCTGCTGGGCGAGGAGGGGGGCGATGCCGAAGCGGATCCTTTGTACGATCAGGCGGTCGACATCGTGGTCAAGACCCGTCGCCCGTCGATCTCGCTGGTGCAGCGCCACCTGCGCATCGGCTACAACCGCGCGGCGCGGCTGATCGAGCAGATGGAGCGCGCCGGGCTGGTGTCGGCGATGGGCAGCAACGGCAACCGCGAGGTGCTGGCCCCGACGCGCGAGGAGGACTGAATTGGACCGGATTCGACGTGGCTTTCTGACTGTGCTGTGCCTCGCGCTGACCACGCCCGGCGTGCTTGCCGCGAGCGCGGATGGGGTAACCCAGCTGAAGCGTTTCGTGGCCGACACGGCGCGCGCCGAGGGGCGTTTCGTGCAGTCGGTGTATCGCCAGAACGGCGGCCGCGCTGACGAATCCGAGGGCGAATTCGCCTTCGAGCGGCCCGGCAAGTTTCGCTGGCATTACGTCAAGCCCTATCCGCAGGTGCTGGTCGGCGACGGCACCCGGCTGTGGGCTTACGACCCCGAGCTGGCGCAGGTGACGGTCAAGACGGTGGGCGACGCGCTGGGCGCCACCCCGGCCGCCATCCTCGCCGGCGACGGCGAACTCGACGCGCGCTTCACGCTCGAAGACGGCGGCGACGCCAACGGCCTGCGCTGGGCGATAGCCACCCCCAAAGCGGCCGACAGCAGCTTTGCGCGGATGAAGCTCGGCTTTCGCGACGGCGCGCTGGTGGGCATGGAAATCCGCGACAACTTCGGTCACACCACCATCTTGCGTTTCACCCGCCTCACTGCGAACGCACCGATCGATCCGGCCACCTTCCGTTTCACGCCGCCCGCCGGCGTCGACGTGATCGGCGAGTAAACCGTGGCGGACCTGTTTGCCGATCAGCCGCCGGTCAATGTGCCGCTGGCGGAGCGCCTGCGGCCGCGCTCGCTGGACGATATCGTCGGCCAGGCGCACCTGCTCGGCGCGGGCAAGCCCTTGCGTCTTGCGTTCAGTGCCGGGAAGCTGCATTCGATGATCCTGTGGGGCCCGCCGGGGGTCGGCAAGACCACCCTCGCGCGGCTGATGGCCGATGCCTTCGACGCCCACTTCATCGCCTTGTCGGCCGTGTTCTCAGGCGTCAAGGACATCCGCGAGGCGGTCCAAAAAGCGGAGGTCGAACGCGGCCGCGGATGCCACACGATCTTGTTCGTCGACGAGGTGCACCGCTTCAACAAGGCGCAGCAGGACGCCTTTTTGCCCTACGTCGAGCAAGGCCTGCTGACCTTCATCGGGGCCACCACCGAGAACCCGTCCTTCGAGGTCAACGCCGCCTTGCTGTCGCGGGCCGCGGTGTATGTGCTCCAGCCGCTGAGCGAGGCCGACCTGGCGGTGCTGCTGACGCGCGCGTGCGCGGCGGCGGATGCGGCGCTGGTGTTCGAGCCCGCGGCCGGCGATCGCCTGGTCGGGCTGGCTGACGGCGACGGCCGCCGGCTGATCGGGCTGGTCGAGCAGCTGGTGACGGCGGCCCATACCGCGGGCGTCAATCCGGTGACCGCGGATTTTGTCGGCGAGGCGCTGTCGCGCAACCTGCGCCGGTTCGACAAGGGCGGCGATGCCTTTTACGACCAGATCTCGGCGCTGCACAAGTCGGTGCGCGGCTCCGACCCGGATGCCGCGCTGTACTGGCTGTGCCGGATGCTCGACGGGGGCGCCGATCCGCGCTACATCGGCCGCCGGCTGGTGCGCATGGCGTCCGAGGACATCGGCCTGGCCGACCCGCGCGCGCTGGAGATGACGCTGCAAGCCTGCGCCGCCTTCGAGCGGCTGGGCTCGCCGGAAGGCGAACTGGCGCTGGCGCAGGCGGCCGTGTTTCTGGCCTGCGCGGCCAAGTCCAACGCGGTCTACACCGCCTTCAAGGCGGTGCGCCGCTTCATCGCCGAGGACGGTTCGCGGCCGGTGCCGATGCACCTGCGCAACGCGCCCACCCAGCTCATGAAAACGCTGGGCCATGGCGACGGCTACCGTTACGCGCACGACGAGGCCGGGGGCTATGCGGCGGGCGAGCGCTACCTGCCCGACGATGTGCCGACGCAGGCGTGGTATCAGCCGACTGATCGCGGCATGGAAGCGCGGATCCGCGAGAAGCTGGCGCGGCTGCGGGCCATGGATACAGCGGCCGGCGATCGCGACTAGCCGCGCGGGGACGGTCAGTGGGTCGTCGGGTGGTCGATGACGAAGCGTTCGAAAGCGGCGCGGGCGCGCGCCAGCTTGTCGCGCTGGCCGCTCCGCTCGGCCTGCTCGACCAGCTCCAGCATGCAGCGGGTGAGCAGCAGCGTCCCCTCGCGGGTTTGCACCAGCCCGCAGGCCATCTGCGCGGCGGCCACATCCGGGATGTCTTCGTGTTCGGCGATCAGGGCGATCTCATCGTCGGTCAGATCGCAATAGTCCAAGCAGTCGCGAATCGACAACATGGTGGTTCTCCTCCAGTCCGGTGTCGGCTGTCAGGCGCAGCCTTTTTTCACTACTTCCTTCTTTCAGGATATGTCGGCGGCGGGCGCGCGCCAGTTGAAACTGCCACCGCGTATCCGCTGCTCGATAGGCGGCTTCAATGGTGCGTTGCGGCGTGTCGCGCTCCGGTAGAATGTCGCCTTTGCCAATGCGACAGGCCCGGATGGGCAAGGTTCCGACATGCTCGACATTCAACAACTCCGCTCCGATATCGACGCCGTGGCCGCCGCGCTGGCCACCCGCGGGGTCAGTCTCGATGCCGCCGCCTTCATGGCCATGGAGGCCGAGCGCAAGCAGTTGCAGACCCGCACCCAGGAGCTTCAGGCGCAGCGCAATGCGCTGTCCAAGCAGGTGGGGATGCTCAAGGCGAAGGGTGAGGATGCCTCGGCGGTGCTGGCGCAAGTGGGCGGGCTGGGCGATGAGCTGAAGGCCAACGAGCAGGCGCTGGGCGCGCTGCTGGCGCGCATCGATGCCTTTGTGAGCGCGTTGCCGAACCTGCCCGAGGCGGGGGTGCCGGCCGGTAAGGACGAGGCGGACAACGTGGAGGTGTCGCGCTGGGGCACGCCGCGCGATTTCGATTTCGCGGTGCGCGATCATGTCGATGTCGGCGCCGTGCTGGGCGGGCTCGATTTCGACACCGCCGCCAAGATCTCCGGCGCGCGCTTTGCCATGATGCGCGGCGCGGTGGCGCGGCTGCATCGCGCGCTGGCGCAGTTCATGCTCGACACCCACACTGGCGCGCATGGCTACACCGAGGTGTATGCGCCGTATCTGGTGAACGCCGACAGCATGTACGGCACCGGCCAGTTGCCCAAATTCGAGGACGATCTGTTCTCGGTGCCGCGCGCCGACGGCGGCAAGTTCTACCTGATCCCGACCTCCGAGGTGCCGGTGACCAACATCGTGCGCGGCGAGATGGTGGCGGCCGAGACGCTGCCGCTCAAGTTCGTCTGCCACACCCCGTGTTTTCGCTCCGAGGCCGGCTCCTACGGGCGCGACACCCGCGGCATGATCCGCCAGCATCAGTTCGACAAGGTTGAGCTGCTGCGCATCGAGCATCCGGACCATTCGGCCGCGGCGCTCGAAGAGATGACCGGTCACGCCGAGGCGATTTTGCGCAAGCTCGACCTGCCGTACCGCAAGATCGTGCTGTGCACCGGTGACATGGGCTTCTCGGCGATGCGCACCTACGACCTCGAAGTGTGGCTGCCGGCGCAGGGCACCTATCGCGAAATCTCTTCGTGCTCGAATTGCGGGCCGTTCCAGGCGCGGCGCATGCAGGGGCGCTTCAAGAGCGCGCAGGGCAGCAAGGGCTTGCTCCACACCCTCAACGGCTCCGGTCTGGCGGTGGGGCGGACGCTGGTAGCGGTGCTCGAAAACTACCAGCAGGCCGATGGTGCGGTGGTGGTGCCGGCGGTTTTGCGTCCCTACATGGGCGGCATCGAGCTGATTGAGCCGGCGGCCTGAGGCGCCCCGTCTACCGGGGCGGACGGCTCGAAGCGGCGCAGGATGTCGTAAAACGCGCGCACGTTTTCGGTCATGATCACCGCCTCGCCGCCGCGCGCCGGGCCGGCGCGCAGCCGGCGCGCAAAGCTCGGCCGCGACATCAGCGGCAGCACCCCGCGCATCGACACCCAGGTGGTGTTGTCGCGCTTCATGCTGCGGGCGATCTGGCGCGCGCCGCGCAAGTGGCCGAGGCCCAGGTTGTAGGCCGCCACCGCCATCCAGGTGCGATCGGGCTCCTCGACCTCCGGGTCGATCGCTTCCCGGATCAGCGCGAAATACTTCGCCCCGCCCAGAATGCTCTGCTCCGGGTCGAGCCGGTCGCGCACCCCCATGCGCTCGGCGGTCGAGTCGGTCAGCATCATCAGGCCGCGCACGCCGGTGAATGACACTGCGAACGGATCCCACTGCGACTCCTGATAGCCCACCGCGGCGAGCAGGCGCCAGTCCACCCCGGTGGCCGCGCCGGCAGCCTCGAAGGCGGCCTGGAAGCGCGGCAGACGGGTCTGCATGCGGGCCACGAAGGCGGCAATGTCGGTCTGGCTGAGGCGCTGGATGTGGCCCAGATAGCGATCCTCGAGTCGCGTCACCAAGCCGGTGTGGCGGGCCTCGCCAACGAAGCGGGTGAGCGCATCGACCAGCGACTGCGGCGCATGACGGGGGAGCGCCCAGGCCATCACCGCGGTGTTGGACAGCGGCAGGGCGACCTCCAATTCCGGATGCAGCACCGCCGCCACCGCCAGATGCACCTCATCGGTGGCCAGCAGCGTGATCCGGCCCTCCGCCAACTCGGTCAGCAGGTGCGCGTCGGGGCGGCCCGAGACAAGTTCGATCTTCATCCCGGGAACGGTTTTTTGCAGCGCACGCAAACGTTGTGCGGCCAGCGTGCCGCGTCGGGCGGTGACCGTGTGACCGTCGAGCTGATCGGCGGAGGTGAGCTCTTCAGCCAGCGTGCTGAGGCCGGCGATCACCAGTTTCATGTCGCGGATGCCCGGCGCCCAGCGAAGGCCGCGCAGGGACTCGTTGCGCGCCAGCGCCGCGGCAGCCAGATGCGCGTCGCCCCGGCGCACCGCGCTGAGCGCGCGCTGCACCGACGGATACACCACGAAGCGCACCGGCACGCCCAGTTCGTTGCCCAGCTCGACCAGCAGGTCATGCTCGAAACCGCTGGCGCGACCATCGTCGTCGGTACGGTACGCCATGGTGTCGATGCGTGTCGCCACACGCAGCTCGCCCAGCGTCTGGTAGTCGATGATGGTTGGCGCCTTGCCGCGTTGGCACCCCGAGAGCAGCACGACAAGAGCGAACACAGCAAGCAGGCGCATGACCGGGTTCCACCAAAGGCGAGCGTCGATTGTGGCCCCTCCGCCATCACGGCGCAATCTCGGGGCGAATCGCGGATCAATGCGGCACGGTATGTTTTTTTGAGAATATGAAATAAAATGAATATACGAAAAATCTAATACACGGAACCTGCCATGAACAGCAAATCATTCGTCCAGATCACCACCGACGCATCGAAAGGGCTCGACGCATTGCGCAAGGAAGTTCCCGACACCATGAAAGGGTTCAACAGCATGGCCAAGGCCGCGCTGGTCGAAGGGGCACTCAGCGCATTGCACAAGGAACTCATCGCGCTGGCCATCGGGGTATCGTCGCGCTGCGATGCGTGCATCGGATTCCACGTCAAGGCCCTCATCCGCCTTGGTGTGACGCGCACGCAGCTCATGGAAACGCTGGCCGTGTGCACCTACATGGGCGGCGGCCCCACCCTGATGTACGCCGCCGAAGCCGTCCGCGCCTTCGACGAATTCAGCGAGCGAATCTCGCCGGCCGCAGCCTGACACTTGCAGAGCGTGGCCGGCACAGTGTTATAATCCGCACCCTTCGCGTCGGGCGCATGTCCGACCACCGGAGAGGTACCGAAGTGGCCATAACGGCGCCGATTCGAAATCGGATGGTCGGAGAAATCCGGCACGTGGGTTCGAATCCCACCCTCTCCGCCAGATGCCCAATAAAGACGCGCCTTTCGGCGCGTTTTTACTTTCTACCCATGCCTCTGTGCGCGGTTTTATCTGCCTGTGTTCCGCGATATGCGGTTGGTGCAGTTTGGCTGCTGAGGGCGCTGGCTGCAGTCTTATTGCGATTTGACCACCTTTCTTTCCATCGAATGCCGAGCGGCGGCAGATCGGCCGGAGCCGCCGGCCGGTCTACGGCAATTGGGTGGCCGCAATGCCTAGCACATCGGCCGCATGGCGCTAGCTGCAGGGGGACGGCGGACGCACACATTTGAACGGCGCCAGACCATGCTTGGCATGCTACGGTACGAGATCTGACACCCTGTGTGCATGTATCGCATGACCCGCGTCTACCTTTCCGCGACCCGAACCGACCTGGCAAGCGAGTGCCAGACCATCGCTGCCTGGTTGGAATGCATCGGACTCACTGCGGTCGATAGCTATGGCCCCGCCGGCCTTCCGGTGCTGGAGAGCTGCCTAGACGACATCGATACCTGTGACATCTACCTGCTGGTGCTTGGGCACTATTACGGCGGACGCCCTGCTGACAACAATCCCGATCGGCTCTCCTACACCCAGTTCGAATTTCGACACGCCACCGCGCGCGGGATGCCGTTGATCGTCCTACAACGTGGAAGCATCCCGGACGAAAGCAGTTCGAGCATCTTCGATCCCGAGGAAATGGCGGCGCTGAAGGCATTCCGCGAGGAAGTTGCCGGCGTAGCACGCGCCGCCCGCTTCAAAGACGAGAATGATTTGAGGGCGCAGCTTCAGGCCGGCCTTGACGACGCCCTTAGCCGCTTGGGTTTGGCGCCGGCAAGGCAGGACTTGTTCGATCCGCTGCGGCGCGCTTCCCAGGATCTACTCCACTGGCCAACGACTTTGCCCAACGGCGACTGGCTAGAGCGCCCCGAATTGACAACCTTGCTCGAAGGTCTCCAGACCGAAAAGAGTTCGACCACGCTGCTGCTCGGCGATCCCGGCTGCGGAAAGTCGGCGCTGTTGGCACGGTTGGGAGCCCAGATGCAGGAGGATGGTTGGCCGGTATTGGGCATCAAGGCCGACCTTCTGCCCGAAAATACGCTCTCATCGTCCGCTCTGGCTGAATACCTTGAACTGCCCAAGACCATAGTAGCCACTGTGCTATCGATTGCCGCCAAACGGCCCGTTCTGGTGCTGATCGACCAGCTCGATGCTCTTGCCGACCTTGTAGTTCAACACTCTTCGCGATTGCGCCTGTTGCTCAACCTGATCCGCGACCTCGACGACAAGCCAAATGTGCACGTCGTTGCCAGTTGCCGCGTCTTCGAACAACGGCACGATCCCCGCCTACGCAATTTGGACGCATCGATCCTTCGTCTCGATCTTCCTACGTGGGAAGAGATAGTCAGGGTACTCGGAGATCGCGGCATTCAGACGGGGGCCTGGAACGCTGACCTGCGCGAGACGCTACGCTCGCCGCATGCCCTGACCGTCTACCTCGAACTGCTCGACGGCACGGCCGAACCCGATCTCGAAAGCGGATTTCAAGGGATGCTGGAAGTGCAATGGCGGCGCAAGGTTCTGGAATCCCCGGATGGCCCCGCTCAAGCCACTTTGCTGCGGGCAGTTGCCGAAAGCATGGCGGCACGCGAAGTGCTGTGGCTGCCGGCGGCGCAGTTCGAAGCGCAGTTTCAACTGATCCAGGCCCTGCAAACCACCGGCTTGCTTATCGGCACAGAAAGCGGCGGGCGCATCGGTTTCCGGCATCAAACGCTGTACGAATTCGTGCGAGCCAAGACTTTCCTCGCGGAAATCGGTTCGCTGACAGCCAATGTGCTTGCACGTCAGGCCAGCCTGCGCGTGAGGCCGCTGCTCTGGCACGCACTGTTCCACTTGCGCCGCGTCGATCCCGACCACTATCAGAACGAGCTACATTTACTTTGGGTAGCGGAACTCCGCCCTCATCTGCGCATGCTGTTGATCGAATTCATCGGCATGCAGCGCCTCCCACTCCTCGGTGAGCGAACGCTGGCCATCGAGAACTTCGACGATGAATGGTTCCGTCGACGCTTTCTCAACGTCGCGGTCGGCAGCCTCGGCTGGTTCGATGCACTGCGGTCGACTCATCTGCCGCAACTGATGGCCAGCCCGAACGTCGATGCCCATGGCGCACAGGTCTTGCTCGGAAGTGCGCTAGCCTTTGCGCCCGACGCAGTGCTCGAACTGCTCGACACCTACTGGTTGCCGCATGCCGACAAGGATGAACTGAGCTGGCGAATACTGGCCATGGGTTCGGCGCCGCCGCGCGATTCAGCCTGGGTCGACAGGCTGGTGCGCATTGCTGAACGCATGAATCTCGCGTCGTGGGCTATCGTCCATGCCGTTAGCGTCGTCAGCCAAGCGCTGCCGCCGGAAGCGCCGCGCCTGTTTGCTGCGTGGCTGACCGCACAATGGCGAGCGCAGGCGCCTGCCACGGCTCAAGCCGAGGAATCAGCGCTGAAGAGCACCGCTCAATTGCTTGAAGGCCGCGAGCTACACGAACTTCCCGCGATCGCCGAGGCTGCCCCAGGGCCGTATGTCGCGGCGCTTTGGGAGGTGTTCGTCGAAATGCTTTCCGCCGTCGCGAGCGAGCCGCATTCTTTCGTTATCGGCTATCGCGAAAGCCATGGTTTGGTCGACCACCTGGACGATGACGACTCTGATCTACGAATTGAGCGACCGTTTCTGGAAGCCATGTCCCTAGCCGTGAAGGCTTGGGCTGCGGTCGAACCGGCAGCATTTGTCCGGTTTGTCGGCGACCATGCCAAAATGGATCTGATGTTGGTCCATCGATTGCTCGCAAACGGACTTGCCGCAATTGTCGACGACGAACCGCAGGCTGCCCTCGATTATTTATGCGCCGACCCTCGGCGGCTGGCCTTGGGTTCATACGACGACAGGCATCGCGACTCACGCCGTTTGATCGGTGCGCTGGTCCAGCATCTGGATGCAACACAATTCGCTCGGCTTGAAGCTGTCATCGTCGGCTGGCATTACTACTTCTCCGCCCCAAAAGACGACGATGCGGAAACCCGCTTTCGGCGCTTGCGTTGGGACCGCGAACACCGCTTGCGTCTGTTGCGCGCGTTCCCCAAAGAGCATCTTTCGCCCCCCGGGCTTCGCCTTTTGCAGGAAGAAGAACGGGCATTTCCCGGGCTAACGAACGAGGATGCCCGAATGTGGTGCGGCACGATCGAAAGCCGTGTCAGCCACAAACAAATGCAACACGCGAAGGACGACGACATACTCAATCTGTTTGCTGAATTGAACGATGAAACCGAATGGGATCACCCGCGCCGGACGATGACCGGCGGTGCCATTCAGGCCGGCCGGGAATTGGCACAACTGGCTGAAACCGACGTGCAACGAGCGGTATGCCTGATCCGGGCCCTGTCGCCGGAACGCAACGAAATTCCGGTCTCGGATGTTATCGAGGTGCTTGTCAAAGCCGGTTTCGGCCGCAACGAGACCTACGCACTAGTCGAGGAGTTTGTCGCCAAGGGTCACAATGGAGTGCGCTTCCGCGACGCCTGTGCCAAGGCCATCGAGGCCGCCGTGGATCGTGGCCACCCGGTCCCGGATCGACTGATTGCGCTGCTGGAAAGCTGGCTGGTGTCGGTCGATCCGACCGCGCAGGACAATGTTTGCGAAGAGTCCGAACGCGATCTGGGCCGGAGCCTACTTTGGGATTCGGGCGGCATCTTCATAGTTCCCGGCGGTAATCACCCGGTGCTCGCCGCATTGTCAAAGACCTGCCTGATGCCTGAGCCGCCACTGATGGACCGCTGGCTGGACATACTCGAAGCGCACCTGCACAGGACAGAATCCCCGCGCGTCTGGGCCTCCATCGGCTGGCGTTATCTGAGACGGCTGCACCTGACGGAACATGATCGGGCACTGCGTTTCATCGACCGGCTGTTTGCACAATATCCCACACTGCTCGACACCAAGCTCGGCGTGCACCTCATGGCCTACCTCCAACATTGGATACCAACGGAGTATGCCCAGCGTTGGCTTGAAGCGATGGAACAGGTGGGGGATTGCGGAGCTCAGGGTCTTGGGGAGCTCCTCATGCTGCGTTACGTCCTCCATCCTCAGGCGTCATGGACCCGTAGTCGCATCGACGCTCTGCTCGACTCGCCCGAAACCAGCACCCTCGGACAACGCGTTGGAGTGACGCATGCTGTTGTTCATCTGTGGTCGGAACCCAATCACCGCGATCGAGTTCACAGCGATCTGCTTCGGCTACTTGCGTTCACAGAAGAAGACGTATGCGAGGCGCTTGGTCACCTCTACTGGTCGAACGGTTTTCTGCCTGATTGCCAGACCAGTGAGGTGTTTGACGCCTTGTTGAACAACCCGTCACTGCTCACTATTTCCGGCGCCGACCGATTGGCCGAGCAGCTGGAAGCTCTTGTCGAATACGACCCGGTGCGCGTTGCTTCACTCGCGCATGCGCTCCTAGATCACGCCGGCGAATCCATGGGTAATTTCAGCGCATCCTGGTACTTGAGCAGCGAGCCGCTGCTCGCCGTGGCGCTCGCGTTGCAGGACGAAGACGAGCCGCACTGTTCGGCTGGACTCTCGTTGTTCGAACGCATGCTCGAGTACAACCTTCCGCAAGCACATGAACTGACGCTCGACCTGGATAGACGTATGCCGAATGCCAGTGCGCCGCGCCCGGCGAGACGCGGCCGTAGAAGAAAAGTCGCCAAATAACGAACAGATCAGGGGGCTAGTCGCGTCTGCTCCCTCGGGCTACCGTTTCAACGCCGCCTTTCCCATCAGTTTTCGGTCTCTCGATGGTAACTGCCCGAATGGCTCCTCCGGCCGATCAATAGCCGGATCTGAGAATCAACAGTCCTTACGAATCGACTGAGTTCACGCAGATATTTGCACTGCTTCCCGCACACAAAGCGCGTGCCCACTACGGTTAATGGCGCTCACGATGGCCTTCAAAGAGGCGGTGACGATATTGCCGTCGATGCCCACCCCGTAGAACTCCCGGCTGCCGACGGCGATCTCGATGAAGGCGCATGCCTGCGCTTCGCCACCGTTCACGCTGGGGGTCATCGAGCGCTCCTCGTAACGTCGCACCTGGACCTGGATGCTGGCGCGACGGAAGGCGTGGATGGCGGCGTCGATCGGGCCGTTGCCTTCGCCGGTGAGGAGATGGGCCGTGCCGTCGATATCCACCGAGAGCCGGATGCCCTGCGCCTTGCCGTGCTCGAAGAGGTGGTGCTCGCAGTAGCGGACCGGGTCCGCCGCCTCCAGGTAGGTGGCCGAGAAGAGTCGCCAGATGTCGGAGGCGCTCACCTCGCCGCCTTGCGTGTCGGTGTGCTGCTGAACGACTCCGGAGAACTCCACCTGGAGGCGGCGCGGCATGACCACCCCGTACTCGCTTTCCATTAGGTAGGCGATGCCGCCCTTGCCCGACTGACTGTTGACCCGGATCACGGAGTCGTAGCTGCGGCCGACATCGGCGGGATCGATGGGCAAGTACGGTACGTTCCACGGAGCATTGTCCATGCCAGCGGCCTTTTGAGCCGCGAATCCCTTCTTGATGGCGTCCTGGTGGGAGCC
>JAGRFO010000168.1:0-179 GCA_020446005.1 Rhodocyclaceae bacterium
CATCGAGTCGATGATCTCGCCGTCCTGCAGCGCGACCTTCTCCTTGAGCACCAGCGTCTTGCCACTGGTGGTGAGCAGCTCCATCTTGACCTTGCGCGCCTTGTCGAGGGTGATCGACTTCTCGCCATGGTAGAAATCGCCACTGTGCATGTGGGAGACGTGGGTCTTCGACCACTGCT
>JAGRFO010000168.1:248-3099 GCA_020446005.1 Rhodocyclaceae bacterium
GAGTTGCCCTCGCGCAGCACCGGGTTGACCGCCGAGCCAAGGCACTTGCCGTAGCGCGTCTTGATCGCTTTTTCTTCGTCGTTCTTGGGTTGCTCGGGGTAGCTCGGAATGGCGTAGCCCTTTGCCTGCAATTCCTTGATGCACGCCACCAGCTGCGACACCGAGGCGCTGACGTTGGGCAGCTTGATGATGTTGGTGTCCGGGTCCTGGGTCAGCCGGCCGAGCTCGGCCAGGTTGTCGGTGACCTTCTGATCATCCGGCAGAAAATCGGAGAATTCGGCCAGCACCCGGGCCGCCACCGAAATATCGCTGGTCGTCACATTGATGCCCGCCGGCGCCGTAAAGGTCCGGATGATTGGCAACAGGGAGCAAGTCGCCAGCAAGGGCGCCTCGTCGGTGAGGGTGTATATGATCGTCGGTTGCTTCGTGCTCATTCATTTCTCCCTGGTTTTTATGAAGGCCTGATGCCGGACGGCCCGCTCGCGCAGACCGCTGTGTCCTGTCGCGTACCGATATAGCACGCAGGGGGTACAAAAATCAAAGCGCTGATTATACGGGCTGTTCCCAACACGGAACTTACAAGGACGCCGACGCCGTCAGCCGATGGTCGCCACGTCGCTGCGCGCATCCCCGCGGTTATCCACCCACGCCACGCTCACGCGGTCGCCCGGCGCGCCGCCGACAAATGAGAATGACAGATAGGGGTCCCGCGACACCGACGGGCCGAATGCAGCGCTCATGACAACCCGGTCGTTGTGGCTCACCACCAATTCGGTCACGTAGTGCGCCGCCACCGTCAGGCCGCGGCCATCCTTGCGGCGCCCGGTTTCCATCACGTGCCGCGCCTGAAGCTTGACTATAGTGAAGCCATCCCGGACGACCGCCCGCAGCCGCGTCGGCGCGCTCATCCGCAGCCTCCGACGGTCACCTGCACCACGCGCGACGCCATGTGGAAGCGGCCGTCGACGCGCACCAGCACCGTCAGCGCGGAGTGCTGCGCCATCTTGACCCGCGTCTCCACCGCCGCCACGGTCCCCGGCGCGAGCGAGAACATCGCCGCCAGCGGGTTCGGGTTGTGGTCGATGAGGATCGCGATCCGGTCGGCGCCGGGCAGCGCGCTGCGCACCGCGACCCGCACCACCGCGCCATCCTCGGCCACCTCCGGCGCATCGATCTCGATATGGTCGCTGTGTGTCGGCACATCGACTCCCAGCGCGCGCAAGGCGTCTTCCAGCGAGGTGGCATCGAAGGCGGCCGGGTGGCG
The DNA here is from genome assembly GCA_020446005.1 of Rhodocyclaceae bacterium. GTDB lineage: Bacteria > Pseudomonadota > Gammaproteobacteria > Burkholderiales > Rhodocyclaceae > Nitrogeniibacter. Next base: position 1,513 of record JAGRFO010000168.1, read on the forward strand.
TGCCGAGGCGCGCGCCGGCGAGACCAGCCCGACCGTCGCCAGCGCGGCGAACATGCCCCCCGCCGCCACGGTCCTGAGTGCCGCCCGACGCGACTGCTCCATCTTCGTCCTCCTGCCGGCCTGAGCTGTCGGGGCATTATGCCGCGCAGCCACAAACCGCGCCCAAAATACGTTCACCTCAAAGCACGCGGGCGCCCAATCCACCACAATAGGTTCACACTGCATGCCAAACGGCACCGCCCAGCGGCACGACAAAGAGGAGACCCCATGAAGTTGACACCGGCATTCGCCGCCGCCTGCCTGATACTTGGCGCACCAGGTGCGCACGCACAGGATCCCGCGCTGGGCCGCAACCTGGCGGCCACCTGCGCCAACTGCCATGGCACCCACGGGCACAGCCTTGGCGGCAATGAAAGCCTGGCCGGCGAACCCAGGGAAAAATTGCTGCGCAAGCTCGAAGCCTTCAAATCGGGCGAAAAGCCTGCCACGATCATGCACCAGATCGCGCGCGGCTATACCCCGGAGCAGCTCGCCCTGATCGTCGATTTCTTTGCGTCACAAAAAGCACACGAGGTGACGCCACGATGATGAATCGACGCGACTTTCTCAAAGCAGCGGCCAGCACGGCGGCGCTCGCCACCCCGCTCGCCGGCCATGCGTCCCGACGCGCGGGCGGCCACGTCGTGATAGTTGGGGGGGGCTTCGGCGGCGCCACGCTGGCGAAGTATCTGCGCCTGTGGAGCGAGGGCGGAGTGAAGGTGACGCTGGTGGAGCGCAACCTCCATTTTACCTCCTGCCCGATGTCCAATCTGGTGATCGGCGGCCTCAAACGCATGGAAGACATCACCCTCGACTACCGCCAACTCGCCGCGCGTCACGGCGTGCGCGTGGTGCACGACACGGTGGTCGGCATCGACCCCGCCAAGCGCACGGTACGTCTGGCCGGCGGTGACTCCCTGCATTACGACCGGCTGGCGCTGTCCCCGGGCATCGACTTCATGACCGACGCCATCGGCGGACTCACCGGTCAGCAAGAAGCACTACCGCACGCTTGGAAAGCCGGGCCGCAGACCGCGCTGCTGCGCCGCCAGCTCGAAGCCATACCGGACGGCGGGGTGTTCGCGATGCACATCCCCAAGGCGCCGTTCCGCTGCCCGCCGGGTCCCTACGAGCGCGCCTGCATGGTGGCGAGTTACTTCAAGCGCCACAAGCCGAAGTCGAAAGTGCTGGTGCTCGACGCCAACCCCGACATCCAGTCGAAAAAAGCGCTGTTCCGCGCCGCGTGGGATCAACACTACCGGGGGATCATCGAGTACCGCCCGGACAACACCCTGCTCGAAGTGGACGCCGCCAGCCGCCGCGCGGTGATGGAGTTCGACGCCGTGACGGCCGACGTGCTCAACATCATCCCGCCGCAGCGCGCCGGCGCGGTGGCGGGGATGATCGGCTCGAACCTGGTCAACGATCGCTGGGTCGGGGTGAACTGGCTGACCACCGAGGTCAGCGACGTGCCCGGCGTGCACGTGATCGGCGACGCCGCCTTCCCCGCGCCGGGCATGCCCAAGTCCGGCCACATGGCCAACCAGC
>JAGRFO010000169.1 GCA_020446005.1 Rhodocyclaceae bacterium
AAGCGCGTCGTGTTCAACAAGAACCTCGGTCCGCTGGTGTCGACCGATATGACACGCTGCATCAACTGCACGCGCTGTGTGCGCTTCACGCAGGAGATCGCCGGGGTCATGGAACTCGGCCAGGCCTTCCGCGGCGAACACGCCGAGATCATGCCGTTCGTCGAAAAAACGGTGGATTCCGAACTGTCCGGCAACATCATCGATCTGTGCCCGGTGGGCGCGCTGACCTCCAAGCCGTTCCGCTTTGCTGCGCGGACCTGGGAAATGGCGCGCCGCAAGTCGATCAGTCCGCACGATTCGCTCGGCAGCAACCTGATCGTTCAAGTCAAGCACGACGTCGTCAAACGCGTGCTGCCGCTGGAAAACGAGGCGATCAACGAGTGCTGGCTGTCGGATCGCGACCGCTTCTCTTACGAGGGCCTCAACAGCGCCGATCGCATCGCCCGCCCGATGATCCGGCAGGGCGATGCCTGGCAGGAAACCGACTGGCAGAGCGCGCTGGAACACGTCGCCACCCAGCTCAAGCAGATCGCCGGCAGCGCGGGTGGCGAGCAGTTGGGCGCACTGGCCGCGCCGCACTCCACACTCGAAGAATTGTTCCTGCTGCAAAAGCTGACCCGCGCACTGGGTAGCGAGAACGTCGATTTCCGCCTACGCGACACCGATTTCTCCGCCGATGCCGTGCGCGCCGGCGCGCCGTGGCTGGGGATGGCGGTGGCTGAAGTGGCCGAACTGGACCGCTTGCTGGTGGTGGGTAGCTTTCTGCGCAAGGACCACCCCCTCTTGTGCCAGCGTGTCCGTCAGGCGGCCAAGCGCGGGTTGAAGGTCAGCAGCATTCACCCGACGGCCGACGACTGGCTGATGCCAGTGGCGGCGCGCATGCAGCCGACCCCGTCGCAGATGGTCTCGGCGCTGGCCGAGGTGCTCAAGGTGGTTGCCGATGCGGCGGGCAAGCCGATCTCTGCTGATGTGTCGGCGCTCGTGCCGGGCACCGTTTCGGACGAGGCGCAGGTGATTGCTGACTCACTGGCGAGTGGGCAAAAGCAGGCGATCTGGCTCGGCAATTTCGCCGGCCAGCATCCGCAAGCGGCCGCCTTGTGCCGTCTGGCGCAAGAGATTGCCGATATCACTGGCGCGCGCTTTGGGGTGATCGGCGAGGCTGCCAACAGCGTCGGCGGCTATCTTGCCGGCGCCGTTCCGGGGCAGGGGGGCAAGAACGCCACAGACATGACCCAGGCGCCGCTCAAGGCCTATGTGCTCTTGAATCTGGAGCCTTCGCTGGATTGCGCCACGGGGCGCCATGCCGCTGAAACCATCAAGGCGGCGGAGTTTGTGGTCTCGCTCAGTGCGTTCGGTTCGCCGGAATTGCTCGCGATCAGCGATGTGATCCTGCCGGTGGCACCGTTTACCGAAACCTCCGGCACCTACGTCAATACCGAGGGGCGCGCGCAGAGTTTCGTCGCGGTGGCCAAGGCGCAGGGCGAAGCCCGTCCGGGGTGGAAAGTGCTGCGCGTGCTGGGCAACTTGCTGGGTCTGGATGGCTTCGACTACACCGACTCGGCGGCCGTGTGCCAGGACGTGATTGGCGCGGATGGGGTGTCGGCCGAGCGCCTTGACAACACCATCAAGGGGCTCCAGTTTGCGCCGCAGACCCCGGTGCAGGGCCTGGAGCGAGTCGCGGATGTGCCGCTGTATGCGGGCGACGCCATCGTCCGCCGTGCCGGCGCGCTGCAGCGTACCGCCGATGCCAAGGCCCCCACCGCGCGATTGTCCCCCGCGACGCTCGATGGGTTGGGACTGAAGTGTGGCGACCCGGTCCGCCTCAGCGCGGGCGGCGCGCAGATTGCGCTGCGCGCCGAGGAGGACGCCAGCCTGGCGGCTGGTTGCGTACGGATTGCCGCAGCGCATGAATCGACAGCGGCGCTGGGTGCGTCGTCCGCAGTGGTGACGGTGGAGCGCGCGTGATGGAATCCATTCTCGAACCAATCGCGTCCTTGTTCGGCCCGGTGTGGCCGCTGGTATGGACGCTCGCCAAGATCGTTGCAATCATTGCGCCGCTGATGATCTGCGTGGCCTACCTGACGCTGGCCGAGCGCAAGGTGATCGGTTACATGCAGGTGCGCATCGGCCCCAACCGGGTCGGTCCGCTCGGGCTGCTGCAGCCGATGGCCGATGGCATCAAGCTGCTGCTGAAGGAAATCATGATTCCTTCGGCCACCAACAAGGGATTGTTCATCCTTGGCCCGATTCTGGCGATTGCGCCCTCGCTGGCCGCCTGGGCGGTGGTGCCGTTCTGGGATGGCGGGGTGCTGGCCGACGTTGATGCCGGGCTGCTGTTCCTGCTGGCCATCACGTCGCTGGAAGTGTACGGCGTGATCATCGCCGGTTGGGCGTCCAACTCCAAGTACCCTTTCCTCGGCAGCTTGCGCGCCGCCGCTCAGATGGTGTCGTACGAAGTCGCCATGGGTTTCGCGCTGGTCTGTGTGCTGATGATCTCGGCGTCTCTCAACCTCAGTGACATTGTGCGCGGGCAGGGCGTTGGCCAGTTTGCCGATATGGGGCTGGGCTTTCTGAGCTGGAACTGGATTCCGCTGTTCCCGATGTTCGTGGTGTACATCATCTCCGGCATCGCGGAGACCGGCCGCGCGCCGTTTGATGTGATTGAAGGCGAATCGGAAATCGTCGCCGGTCACATGGTCGAGTACTCGGGGATGAGCTTCGCCCTGTTCTTCCTGGCCGAATACGCCAACATGTGGCTGGTCGCCATCCTGACCGCGATCCTCTTCATGGGCGGGTGGCTCTCTCCGGTGGCTTTCCTGCCCGATGGGTTCCACTGGCTGTTCATCAAGTGCTCGGCGATCGTATTCATCTTCCTGTGGGCGCGTGCGACCTTCCCGCGCTTCCGCTACGACCACATCATGCGTCTGGGCTGGAAAGTGTTCATTCCGGTGACCTTGGTCTGGGTGCTTGTCGTTGCAGTGTGGATCATGTCCCCGCTGTCGATCTGGAATTGAGGGGCGCACGATGGGTGCTAAAGATTTCCTCGGTAGCCTTCTTCTGAAGGAATTGTTCAAGGGGATGGCCGTCACCGGACGGCATCTGTTCGCGCGCAAGATTACCGTCCAGTTTCCGGAAGAGAAAACGCCGCAAAGCCCGCGTTTCCGGGGGCTGCATGCGCTGCGCCGCTACCCCAATGGCGAGGAGCGCTGCATTGCCTGCAAGCTGTGCGAAGCGATCTGCCCGGCGATGGCCATCACCATCGACTCAGATCAGCGTGACGATGGCTCGCGTCGCACCACCCGCTACGACATCGATCTCACCAAGTGCATTTTCTGCGGCTTCTGCGAGGAAGCCTGTCCGGTCGATGCGATTGTCGAGACCCGCGTGCTGGAGTATCACGGCGAGCAGCGCGGCGATTTGTACTACACCAAGCAGATGCTGCTTGCTGTGGGTGACCGCAACGAAGCCCAGATTGCCAAGGACCGCGAGGTCGACGCGAAGTACCGCTAAAGCGAACGGGAGACGCTGGGGCGTCTCCGGAGATATTCGAGCATGGAATTCAAGACTATCGTTTTCTACGTGCTGGCCCTGGTGATGGTGCTTGCGGCCCTGCGCGTCATCACGGCACGCAACCCGGTGCAGGCTGCGCTATTCCTGGTGCTGACCTTCTTCAACGCGGGGGGCATCTGGTTGCTGCTGCAGGCCGAATTTCTCGCCATCACGCTGGTGATGGTGTATGTCGGCGCGGTGATGGTGCTGT